>JAIQGE010000018.1 GCA_020072815.1 Terriglobia bacterium
TCGCTCTGAGTTAAATATCGCCAGCCGCAGTCGGGATGGTGGGGAAAGTGGGAAACGCGTAAGCGTTTTCCAAGGCGGCCTTGCCGCCGTCTTTTCCACCATCCGCTTTCCCTTGGCCCTTGACAAACCAGACAGTCGCCCCCCCCCGGTTTCACCCAATCTCACCCAAGGTCACCCAATGTCACCCAAGAATCGGCTGAGGGTCGCAAGCTCTTACCCAAGTACCAAATGCTAAGTACCAACTACCGGCTTCTTGCTAATTGCTTTATTTTCAATGAACTAGGTCGCTCCACACCCTGAGGCGCAGGCCGACTCTAGCAGATTCATGATAGCGAATCAACGACGAAGTAGTACATCAGCAAGCACGCGTGTCAAGTGTCTTGAAGACGTAGTACCAAGGCAAAACTTCGGGCCACATGAATCGGACCGTAGAGACGTGGCACTGCCACGTCTCCTTCGACTCTGCCGAAGGCCAGCGCGAAGCGCAAGCGGAGCGCGCGAATCAAAGGCATATATCATGGCTGTTAGTGCCGTTAGCTCATCGGTGCATCCCAGAGAACATTTTGACTTAAGGAGCACAAGTGATCGAATCAATGGACCCACTCTTCGCCCCTTATATCGAGAGTCTGCATTCAAAATTGCAGGAGTTGATCGCTGCAGCGCCCATCACGCCGTTGAACGTGCCTCGCAGTACATGTAAGAAAGGTGTTTATTTACTCTCCGAAGGAGACCAAGATCATTACGTTGGACGCAGCAACCACATCAGGAAGAGGTTATCGCGCCATTGCAGTCCCGGTGCGACGCATCGCATGGCAGCATTTGCGTTTCGCCTAGCAAGGGAAAAAACGGGCAATATAAAGGCGACTTACAAGAAGGGGCACGGATCCAGATCAGCTCTAATGGAAGATCCCACCTTCCTGGCCGCTTTCGAGGAAGCCAAAGACCGCATCGCCAAGATGAGCGTCCGTTATGTAGAGGAGACTGATCCCATCAAGCAAGCGCTCTTGGAGATTTATGTTGCGGTCGTCCGGCGGACTCGGTACAACGACTTTGACAACCACTAGCCGTCGTGGCGATAGGGCTCCCTCGCACACGCTCGGGATTAAGAAAAATGGTCCTTGGGTGGTAAGGCGCCGCAAATCCGGGGGACGACTCGGCGCATTACCACCCACTGCGGGGGACCAACTTACATCGCACTATGAACTCCCCTGGAGACGGGAGGACTCTTTCTGTAACAAGAATGCGCACCCGCCCCAAACTTGCGAAGATATTCTGTAAAGAATTCTTTGGCCCTTTGTCGAATTGGCCGCCGCCCGTTCGACTACTCGTCGAGCCCGCTGAGAAAAGGCCAGGCTACGATAAAGGAGACGTTATGAAATATCTTTTGCTCATCTACGGCAATGAAGCCCACTGGGACACGCTGCAGGACGCCGAACGCATGAAAATTTACAAAGAGTTCATGGACTTCTCCGCCGACTTGAAGAAGAACGGCAAGTACGTCGGCGGCAATGAACTGAAGCCCATCGCCACCGCGACTACCGTCCGCGTGCGCGACGGCAAGCGCGCCGTCACCGATGGCCCGTTCGCCGAGACCAAAGAGCAACTGGGCGGCTACTACCTGGTGGACGCCAAAGACCTGGACGAAGCGCTGGGCCTGGCCGCGCGGATTCCGTCAGTACGCTGGGGATCCATTGAAGTCCGGCCCATCAACCCACACGACGACATGTAAGGGACATGGGATGCCTCACGACGGGTTCATGCGGCGGCGAGCTTGCCGTAGACTATCGCTGCCGCATGAACATCGAGCAGATCTATCGCGACGAATGGGGACGCGTGCTGGCCAGCGTCATACGCCTGGTAGGCAGCTTTGATCTGGCGGAAGAATCCGTGCAGGAAGCTTTCGCCGCCGCGGTGGAACAATGGCCGCGCGAGGGCCCGCCGCAAAACCCGCGTGCCTGGCTGATCAGCACGGCGCGGCACAAGGCGATTGACCATCTCCGCCGCGCCCGCCGCGTGGAGTTGCAGGATGCAGAAGACCTTGCGCGACTGGCGGAAGCTCAGCCGGTTCACGGCGCGGAGACCACCATAGACGAAGGACCCATGCGCGACGAACGCCTCAGCCTGATCTTTACCTGCTGCCATCCGGCGCTGGCGCAGGAGTCGCAAGTGGCGCTTACGCTGCGCACGCTGTGCGGGCTCACCACGGAAGAGATCGCGCGCGCGTTTCTCGTCCCGTTGCCCACCATGGCGCAGCGGCTGGTGCGCACCAAGCAGAAAATCCGCGCGGCGCAGATTCCGTACCGCGTGCCGGACAAGCGCGACCTGCCCGACCGCCTGGACGCGGTGATGCTAGTCATCTATCTGGTGTTCAATGAGGGTTACGCCGCCAGTTCGGGCGACAGCCTGGTGCGTCGCGAGCTCTGCCAGGAAGCCATCCGCCTGGGACGCATCTTGTGCGAACTTCTGCCGGAGGATCCCGGCCCCCGCGCTTTACTGGCTCTGATGCTGCTGCATGATTCGCGACGCGCCGCCCGCACCGGCCCCGGCAACGAATTGATCACGCTGGAGGAACAAGACCGCTCGCTGTGGGACCAGGATGAAATTCGCGAAGGCATGGCCCTGGCCGAATCCGCGCTGCGTGCCGGAAATCATGAGGAATACGCATTGCAGGCCGCGATTGCGTCATTGCATGCGCAGGCGGCCACCGTCAGCGACACCGATTGGCCGCAGATCGCGCGCCTCTACGACCTGCTGTGGCAAACGCATCCTTCGCCTGTAGTGGAACTGAACCGCGCAGCGGCCATCGCCATGGCATTTGGACCGCAGCAGGGACTGTGCCTGCTAGACGATTTGCAGTCGCGCGGCGAACTCGCTGGCTACTATCTTCTTCCTGCCGCGCGCGCTGACTTGCTCCGCCGCGACGGCCAGTGGACCGAAGCCGCCGCGTCTTACCGCGCCGCTCTCAACCTGGTAAAGAGCGCAACCGAGAAGCAGTATCTTGAACGGCGGCTGCGCGAGGTGGAAGGCCGATTGAGCAATGGCTGAATTTCACATTCAAATCATCACTTAAGTTGAGTCATCCTGAGCGGAGCGGCGCTGCGCAGCGTGGCGTCGCGCAGTCGAAGGACCCCGAGAATCTATCCCGGCCCATGCCGCGTCAGTGAGTTCTCACCAATCTGTCCCAGATGCTCGTTTTCTTTTTTGCGTGGCTCGCGTACTAATCATGACAGACCAAAAGCGGAACACAATTGTCCAAAACGGCCCGTGCGGTTTGACTTGAGCGGACAAACCATCAGCAAACGAATACAATAGTTCGCGTCACGAAGCAATGCTGAAACAATAAGGTGGACCCGATGCGCACCAAACTGATTGTCGCCCTGATCTGTGTTTTCGTCGTTGCATTCTCACTCCCCGCGCTGGCGCCCGTACAGTACCAGCTCAAACACAAGCACGTCCTCGGCGGCGACGGCGGCTGGGACTACCTGACCTACGATCCCGCCGGCAAACGGCTGTTCATCTCGCGCGGCACGCACGTCATGGTCGTGGACCCGGAGAAGGGAACCGTGCTTGGCGATATCCCGGACACCGCCGGAGTCCATGGTATCGCGCTGGCGCCGGACCTGGGCAAGGGCTTCACCAGCAACGGCCGCGACAACACCGTCACCGTGTTTGACCTGAAGACTCTCAAAGAGACGGCTAAGATCAAAACTGAAGGCGGCGAAAATCCTGACGCCATCATGTATGACGCGTTCTCCAAACGCGTGTTCGCCTTCAACGGCCGCAGCAAGAACGCCACGGTGATTGACGCCGTGACTGACAAACTTGTCGGCAACATCCCGCTGAACGGCAAGCCGGAGTTCGCCGTCGCCGACGGCAAAGGCCTGGTCTTCGTCAACATTGAAGACACCTCAGAACTCACCAGCATTAACGCCGCCAAGGCTGCTGTGGCCCACACCTGGAAGATAACCGGCTGTGAAGAGCCGTCCGGTCTGGACATGGACGTGACACACCGGCGCCTGTTTGCCGGCTGCCACAACAAAGTTATGGCCGTGATTAACGCTGACGACGGCAAAGTGGTGGCCACGGTGCCCATTGGTGAGGGCGTGGACGCCAACGCGTTTGATCCCGGCACGCAGCTCGCTTTCAGCTCCAATGGCGACGGCACGCTGACCGTGGTTCACGAAGACTCGCCGGACAAATACACCGTGGTGCAGAACGCGGAGACCCAGAAGTTCGCACGCACCATGGCGCTGGACACGAACAATCACAACGTCTATCTGGTCACCGCGGAGATTGAAATCGTGCCGCCGGCCAAGGAAGGTGACCGTCCGAGCCGCAAGATGAAGCCGGGGACGTTTACCTTGCTGGTGATGGCAGAAGCGGACGCGGCCAAGCCCGCAGCCCCGCCGAAGAAAACAGCCGACGCCAAACCCGCTGAGCCGGCCAAGAAAGCGTCCACGGCTCCCCAAGCCGCTGCCGCCGTAGCGTCCCCAGAATCGGCAGCGCTCTACAAATCCAAGTGCCAGATATGTCACGGCGCTGACGGCAAAGGCAGCGCAGCCGGCCAGAAAATGGGCGCGAAGGACTTTCATGCGCCGGAAGTCGCCAAGCAATCTGACGCCGAGCTTTTTGACGCCGTAAAAAAAGGCAAAGGGAAAATGACGGCCTTCGCCGGCAAGCTGACCGACGACCAGATCAAAGGCCTGATCGCCTACATCCGCACCTTGAAGTAGCGACTACTTCAGATATTTTTCCGGCAGCGGATGATCTTTGTCCTCCCCTTCCCAATAGACGGAGAGGATCCACCAGCGCTTGCCGTCGTGGATCAACTGAAAGCTGTTGATGCCGCGCGCGAACGGCTGATCACCTTTGGCGTGGCGCGATTCGTAGGTGCTCCACACGTGCGCCATGTGGTCCCAGACCTCGGTGCGGTTGGCGATGGAATTTTCAAAGAAGCCTTCTTTGCTGAAGAACTCCTGTGCGCGCGCGGCGTATTCGTCCGGCGTGTTCACGCGGGCGACGACGGAACCTTTGTCGTCGCGCCGGCTGGGAATCATGCGCGCGCCGGGATAGTACAGCGAGCGGAAGCGGTCCCAGTCGCGCAGTCCGGGCGGACCGGAGATCACGTCATACACCGCGGCGATGATGTGCTCAATCGTATCCACGTCGCTGCTTCGCGCCTCGATGGCTTTTGCTGCGGTTGGCGCGGGCGTGGCCGCCGGAGTTTGCTGCGCGGCCGCCGCGGGAGCCTGGGTTGATGACGAGACCGTCTGTTTACGCGTCGCACCGCCCGAGCAAATTGCAGCGAAACACACGATAAGAATCAAATGTGCAAGACGTTTCATGCCGATTAATGTAGCAGCAAGGCTGTTGCCGCGCCAGAGTCGCGCGAGTTCTTCGTTCAATGCTCCCAAATGCCTCTGCTCATCGGCGCTTCTTCCCCTGGATGCTGGCGCTGCCACCATTGCAGGTAGTGCAGGTTGCTGCAGAACTCGGCCGGCGCGCTCTCCATCTGGGCGATGGAGATACCTTCTTCAAACGTCTTTTTGCATTCGCGGCAAACACCGGCGTCAATAAACTCCGGTTGCACGTTGCCGTGCCAGGGAATGCGGCGGTATCCGCCTTCGTACAGGCCGGAGACGTAAACCGGTCCAACAATCTGGCGAGTGCGCGTGTGCCAGTTCTGGCAGTAATTCCAGTGGTCGCCCAGGGGAGCAACGCCGCGTAGTTCACAGAATGCTGTCTGCGTTTCGTCCGGCTCCGGGTTGCGCCAGATGCCGCGGTTGCGGCGATTGAACCCGCATGTCCCGCAATTGTCCGGACCGCCGTTGGGCATGGGTGACACGTCCTCTGCGCATTCAGAATCAGGCCGGGCAGCAATGTACCATGAAATACGAGTTGCCGCCGGGCCGCGTCGCCAAGTAATCTGCCGGAGAGGGAGGAGCAAGATTGTTGTATCCAGAAGAAACCGTGCGCCTGCTGCGCGAACTTCCCGGCGTCACGCTGCCCAAGGACGCAGAAGGCGCGGTGGTTAGCGTCACGCGCAATCAGCAAGGCGAACTGGTGAGCGCCGATGTCCGGTTTCATTCGCCTGCCGGCACGCAGGTGGTCACTGTCCCTTGCGATGCGTTGCAGCCCGTGATCTCCCGCGCGTCCCAGGACCGCACCGCCGTGTTGTGGGGACTGGAGATTGAACCGGAAAAGCTGATTGAATCCGCGCTGCACTCCATCATGGACCGCGGTTTCACCATGCGTGAGGGCGTGAACATCGCCCGGCTGCACTATGACCTGCAGGAACGCTGGTGGAAGTGGGGTGAGCGCCTGGCCGATCCTTCCGGCGCGCACTTGGCGGCGTCCGGCCACACATGGGACGGATGCGTGGCCGCCCTCTCCGGCGACGAGCGCTTTCATCTGGAATTTCGTCTCCGCGGTCGCGGCGAAGCCGTGGTCCTGCTGCACGAACACGATGAAGCTTATGCCCGGCAGGCACGCCGCACCGAACCCGCTATGCGCCTGGCCCGCGTGCTGGGCAGTTTGTGCTCTGACATCGCCGCTGAGTTCTGCGTTTTCCCCGTCGCCGATCCCTGGCTGATGGATGAAGACTGGAAATCGCTGCTGCGCGCACCGTTCTATCAGGATTTCATGCTGCTTCCGGAGGCGTCCAGTCCGGCTGAGCTGCCGGAAGAATTTCGCGTCGCCCGGCTTACTTCCAATCGCCTCATGCTGACCGCGCTGCCGGTGAAGTTCGATCCCGCCGACCCGCCCATGGAACGTACCGACCGTGATTTGAAGCTGGCCCGCCTGCGCAAATGCCAGGCGCTGGGCGAAAAATATTATGACCAGATGTATGAGACCCGTTTCGGCACGACGGGTCTTTACAGCAGCGCCAAAGAAGCTTTCTACGACGCCATTTCCACCGCCAACGAACTCGGCCTTGCCAATGAAGCGCGTACCCTGGAAGCGCGCTTGGCGAACATCAAAGGCGTTTTCAGGTCGCAGTTTTCGTGAAGGAAGGGAACTCCCAGTCGCAGTTTTCGTGAACGCTTGACAGTCCTTCCTGCCAAGAACGACCCAATCACAATTCTCCTGAACGCCTAACTGTCCTTCCTCATCAACCAAGACCCACGCGCTGAGCGACCTCGTTTTCCATCGTCATCCTGAGCGAGCTCGAGCGACCGCAGGGAGCAAGGGCGAGTCGAAGGATCCCGAGGATCTCTCCCTTGCCATGCCGCGTTAGGGCATTTTCACAGGACTTCAACCCCGTGCCTTTGGGAAATCATTTCCTGCAACTGCCTAGACATCTCTGGTTGAAAAACCGCTGCAAACCTCTCATCGAGCGTCGACGCTGGTCTTTCCTTCTTCAAACTAACCAGCCGATGCCGATTCAGGTCGTTCCTTCTTCAAACCAAAGCGCCGTAGGCGCGAAATGAGTTAGCCTAGGCCGGCAGGCCTGGGTGCGCTGGTTTAAAATGACGGGCCCCGTAGCGGCGACACTTAATCCGCTATCCGCGAATCACAAACGCCGCCACCAGCAGTCCGCTGAACAGGAAACTCTGGGACAACTCGGCGAAACCCAGCACGTGGAAATTAATTTTGTGCGGACGCGCCGCGCCCCATGCGATCAACCGCAACATCGCGGGGATGAACGCGATGCCCATCAGGATGGAAACCAGTCCCGCCTCGGCGGCGGCAATCGAAGCCACCACCAGGAGCAGGTGCAGATAAAAGACTTTGCGCCCTGCCGCGAACTTTTCCAGGCGCGATTTGGCGGACGCCGTGCTGATGCAGAGCTGCACAAACTCAATTTGGCCCGACGCAAAGAGCCAGCTGGCGCCCCAGAGCAGCAGCGCCGTGGCGTCAATTCTGCCGGTGGTCACGTAGTAAGCGCCCGCCGCCGCGGAAGTGAGGCCCAACGCGCCCACGATCTGCTTGCCCTCGCGCAACGCGCGCGTCTTGCCGAACAGCCAACGCACGCCGAAGCACGCCAGCCCCAACGTAGCGAACAGCAGCACGCGCCCGCGGCCCAAGCGAACCAACTCGACCATGCTCAGCATTCCCACAGCCGTTGCTGCGAATACCCACGACCATGCCAGCCGTCGCTCGGTTTTGGAACGCGCTTTCAGCGGAGACAAATCCAGCAACACCTCCAGCGGCTGATAGACCAGGAAGGCGCATGCTGCGGCCAGACAGAACCAGAACAGGACCAATGATGCCGGCGTCTGTCCCTTTCCTGAAATCCAGCCCACCATCGCCCCGCTGATCAACGGCAAGGCCCACAGGCCCCACGATCCGTGCTCCCTGGGCAACAGGAGCTTCTGCATTTGCGTGGGCGGGAAAGTCAAGACGCTGGCTGTGCTCGTCCGGTTGGTTTGGGGCAGGCTGTGTGCGCGCATGAGAGTGTTCTCGAAAAACCATTCTCATGCCGCAACTCACTTTCCGGCTGTGACCACGATCACATCGGTACCTTGCTCACGATGACAACTTCTTGATCGCCCAACGCGCATGTTCCGCAACCACGGGATCCGCACCCGCAGCCATTCTCTCCAAATCGGGAATGAATTGCTTATTGCCGCTGTTGCCCATAGCGACGGCCACATTCCGCCGCAACCCCGCGTACTTCGCGCGTTTCACCGGTGATCCGCGTAACACTTCTCGAAAGCCTGCTTCGTCCATCTGCGCCAATGACTTCAACTCCGGATGAAACACTTTCTCCCGGGCCTGAAATTCCGGCAGGGAAGTCGGCGGCGCGTTGCCGCTCTTGTTGTTCCACGGACAGACGTCCTGGCAGATGTCGCAACCGAACACGTGATGGCCCATGCCCGCGCGCAGCTCTCGGGGAATTTCACCGCGCTTTTCGATGGTGAGATAAGCAATGCAGCGCCGCGCATCCAGCTTGCCTGGCGCAATGATGGCTTCCGTGGGGCAAGCGTCCATGCAGCGCGTGCAACTGCCGCAGCAGTCGGCCGCCGGAACGTCAGCAGCCAGCTCCAGCGAAGTCAGGATTACGCCCAGAAACAACCACGAGCCAAGCTTCTGATGGATGATGCATGTGTTCTTTCCGATCCATCCCACGCCGGCGTACTTGGCGTAAACCCGCTCCACAATCGGCCCGGTGTCCACGTAGCTTCGCGCCTGCACGTCCAGCCCGTGCTCAGTCGCTGCCGACTTGATGGCCGCTTCCACCTGCAGCAGCCGGGGCATCAGCGCGTCGTGGTAGTCCTTGGCGCCCCAGGCATAGCGGGAAATCCATCCGCGCTGCTGATCGTGCACCTGCGTTGAATAGGGTCTCTGCGTGTTGTAATTCAGCGCGCAGACGATGACTGAACGGGCCCACGGCGCGGCGTTCCTGGCGGACGCGCGGCGCAACTCACCGTTCTCCCCGCGCTTCTCCAGGTACGTCATCTCTCCGGCGTTGCCGGCTTCAATCCATTCGACGAAAGCCTGCAACTCGGGGAAATCGTCTTCGCCAACCGGCGCAACTCCGGCCAGCTCAAATCCGGCTTGGGCAGCGGCCTGCTTGGCCGTGTGGGCGAGTTGTTCGCGCGAGATCACCGCACCATTATCTAGGATTTGTGGGGAAGGCGAGAAACTTGAGGTCGAGATAGATAAGACGGGTGGAGCAAGGTCTGGGAAAGACTGAAGGATCCTGGATAAGAATGGATGGCGGTCTAGATCCCCAGCTTTTTGACTTCCTCGCCGTAATACTTGCGGTACAGGATGTCCCATTCCTGGGTGCCTTCCGCAATGGTGCGCTTCTGGCTTTCAATTTTTGCCCGGGCGGCTTTATCAATCTTGGCTTCTTCGTTCATCAGTTCTTCCAGGATGCGCCGTGCTTCCACGCGGATGGTGTTCCGGTCTTCCAGGAACTCCACCTGGTCCAGTTCGGCCAGGGCGTCGGCGACCACGTGGGCCAGCTTGTTCACTTTGTCGCGGGAAAGTCTCACAACACCGCCTTGTATTTCTTCACCAGTTCGTTCTTGATTTTTTTGAACATCTCCTGGTAGCTGGCGCCGGCTTTGCGCATTTCGTCGTCGTATTGCTCCAGGATCAGGCGGACTTCATCATTAATGCGGTCTTCCAGCTGGAGCTCTTCCAGCAGCGCCGCGTTCATGGCCTCGGCGACCGGAGCGAATTCCTTCACTTCAATGAATTCGCCCTTGACCAGCTTTTGGGTTACTTGCCGGGCCAGGTACCCGACATATTCTTTAGAAAAGAGCATGCTGTTTGAGTGTATGTGATTGAAAAAAATAGTTTAACACAAGAGCAGTGAAACGCTGAAAAGCCTAAGCCAGCCTGTAACGCTGCGCCGGGGCGATCACTATTCTTCCATGAAGCTTCGCTGCCGTTCACGAAGACGCTGGCCCAAGAAAGATGAGCACGATCGGGCATTGCACGGTAGTATTGCCCCACTGCTTTTTCTCCATTTGCCCGCCACCAACTGGAGAATAGACCGACCGGGAACCCACCGCTTTACCGCTCGACACAAAAGTAGAAGGAGTAGTCCCATGAGAATGAGACTCTTGACACTCGTCCTGTCAGCAGCAGCATTTTGCTTGCTGGCTTCCTCCCTGGCAGTTGCCCAGTTGGTGGACAATAACAAAGCTCCCAATCCGGCCAAGGCTGGAATCAATAAATCTCTGGCGGATGAAATCGGCCCCGGCCGCGGTGATCTGCTCACGCCCAACTCTTCGCTGTTCATCATCAACCGCGACCCGTTTCGCTCGGTTCGCCGCGGACGCCAGATCTTCCAGCGCAAATTCACACGGGCTGAAGGGCAAGGGCCCAACAACCACGACGGCGTGGGCGATATAACGAAGATCGGCGGCATTGGCGCCGGCCTTGTAGACAGTTGTGCTGGCTGTCACGGTCGTCCGCGCGGTGCTGCCGGAGCCGGTGGCGACGTGGCCACGCGTCCTGACAGCCGCGACGCTCCCCACCTCTTCGGGCTTGGTTTGAAAGAAATGTTGGCCGATGAGATGACCACCGACCTGCGCAGCATTCGCGCTCAGGCCGCGATTGACGCCAACAAAACCAAGCACGCCGTAACGCGCAAGCTTGTCGCCAAAGGCATCTCCTTCGGCTCCATCACCGCCAACCCTGACGGCAGCTTCGATACTTCCAACGTTGATGGCGTGAATCCTGACCTGCGCGTGCGCCCCTTCTTTGCCGAAGGCAGCACCATCTCGATCCGGGAATTCCTGGTTGGCGCGTTCAAGAATGAAATGGGACTGGAAGCCTTTGACCCTGACATGGCCAAGGCCAGCGCCGGTGGTCGCGTAGTCACGCCCTCCGGCATGGTGCTGGATGGTTCGCTGGACAAGATTGACGCGCCGCCGTCCCCGGAAGCCGGCGCGGATCCCGATGGCGACGGCATCACCAACGAACTCCCCGTCAGCCTGGTGGACCACGAAGAGTTCTATCTTCTTCATTACTTCAAGCCCGCGGTTTACAGGCAGACGGAAGAGACCAGGAAAGGCCGCAGGCTGTTCGACAGGATTGGCTGTTCTTCTTGCCACGTGTCTGATCTGCTGATTGAACATGACCGCCGCGTGGCTGACTTGGACACGGTCTTTGATCCGGTCCGCGGTAATTTCAACAATCTGTTTGCCACCGCCACGGCCTTCATTCAAGAAGTCCACGACAACAGCGGTTTCCCCAGCATCAAGAAGCCTGCCGGAGGGCCCTTCCTGGTGACCAACATTTTTACCGACTTCAAGCGGCATGACGTTGGCCCGGCGTTTTACGAACGCAACTATGACGGGTCGCTGACCAAGGAGTTCCTCACGCGTCCGCTGTGGGGCGTGGCCACCACCAGCCCTTACGGGCACGACGGCCGCAGCATCAACCTGCACGAAGTCATCCTGCGTCACGGCGGCGAAGCCCAGGCTTCACGCGACGCCTACGCGAAACTGGAAGACCAAGATCAAGAGCGCATCCAGGCGTTCCTGAATACCTTGGTACTGTTCCCGCCGGACGACACTGCTTCCACCCTTGACCCTGGAATCCGCACCGCTCCTGGGTTTCCGCAATTCGGCCACGGCAGCATTAAACTGACCGTTTTGTTCAACGATCCCAGTGATCCCGAGTAATAGGCAGCATTTTCAGCTTGCCAAAAAAGATGGACCGCCGAGTTGGCGGTCCATTTTCAATTCCTGCAAGTAATCTGCCCGGACAGGGTCAGCGAGTGACATCCAGCGCGACTCCGCGTGCCGTGGGTGCTGCAGCTCCCTGGGTCACTCCGGTTCCAGTCAGTCTGCGTGTCGGAGCAATGTTTCCGTTCGCGGCGGCAAGATTGGCAAAGATATCAACCGACCCTGCCGTTGGGTCCGCCACATACAGCTCGCCTCCTCCTGGCGCGGAGTCCGCGACAATCTGGTTCGGACCGCTGAGTGTGGTGCTGGCGCCGCTAATGACCGCTACCGGCGCGAGGTTCCCGTTGGCCGTTGCGGCATTGCTGTAAATGGTGATCGTCGGTGTGGTGCCGGAGTTGGTCACTACCAGCCGGCCGCCGGAGTCCACCAGCACGCCTGACGGTGCGGCCAGTTGCGTACCTGCGCCGCTGATGGTCCGGGAAGCAACCACCCCGCCGCTGAGGGTGCTGACCGCATCAAAGACCACAATCCGGTTGCCCGCCGGGTCCGCCACATACATGCGGTCGTTGGTGGCATCCACGAAAATCGCCTGCGGCGCGAACGTCAGTGCCAGTAACTGCGACGGAGTGAGAAATCCGTTGGCCGTGGAAGCATTGGCGAAACCTACAATGTCCGCTCCATCCACCACGTAAAGCAGGTCCCTCGTCTTGTCTAACGCCAAGTCCGACGGCCCCCCAAGTAGGGTAGCAGTAATTTCCCGCGAGGGCGCCACGTTGCCAGACATGGCACTGGCGTTGGAAAACACCAGAATTGAGCTGGTGCCTGAATTGGCCACATACAACTGGTCCGTCGCTGCGTCCAGGAAGACGTATTGCGGGGAATTGAGCTTGGTAGATGCGCCCGTCACGGGAGCTGCGGGAGTGGCTGCCCCGTTCGCCGTGAACGCGTTATCGAAGCGGAGAATCGCGTTTGCCGTATCGTTGCTCACATAGAGCTTGCCGGTGGGCGCTGGGGTAGGCGTAGGTGTAGGTACTGGCGTAGGTGTTGGTGTAGGCGTGGGCGTTCCGCCGCCACTACCTGCGCCCGGGTCCGGACGGCGCGGCGAGATCACACACCCCGACAAAAGCAGGATGAAGCAAACCGCCATCACCCAGCCAGACACTCTGGTTACGATCACACTTGTCCGTCGAAGATTTTGACGCATATGAACGGATGATAACCCCGGATTTGCGTGACGCAAGAATTTTTGTTGTTCGCGCGCGGGTACCTCCGTAATGTTTGGGCGACCGCGCTCTTCCCCGCAACTCTGACACCGGGTTTGGATCACGCCTGGCTTCGCGAAAATACGCTTCATAAATTTGTATTTATTTCGCAGCTTACTTGCACCATTTGGAAGGGGCTGGGCAGATGGAACTAAGGCTGATGGACCGTAGGGCCATCTTCCACGTGACGTCAGTACATGTCACGACGAATATTAGAACAGGGCCGGTTAGTGCCAAAATGGCCCATTTTTGGCCCGTCTGGCGGTTCGCTTGCGAGCCGTCTACTAGACCGCATCGTTAGCGCAACCATCTTATTATTAATAAGTTACAGAGATAGTAGCTTCCCGCATTAGTTCATTAAAAGTTTTAACGCACACCTAATCAGCTTCTAATTGCCTAAGCACACAATCTTTCTCGCGGTGGCCCCTCGGTCCACTGCTGTCGAGCACACGCGATCAAGTTCGCTGCTGTCGAGTACCGCGAAAAAAGTGACGACGTTTGTGACGACTGCTTAGGGCAAAACTTTTAGGAGAAATCACCATGAAACCGTCTTCCGGTACTCTGGCCTTTGTGCGCATCTTCACGTGGGTGGTGGCAATCGTTGCAGCATTGGGTTACTACGGCCATGTGCGCGCCCAGAGCAGCGGATTGCCCGAGCAGGGGATGGTCATTCCCTTGCGTCCTCTTGCGCCACTGTCCAGTGTTCCAATCCCTCCGGTGTTCGGCATGGAGGGAATTCTTGCCGATAAGACCGCAGCCATCCAGCTTGGGAAGGCGTTGTTCTGGGAGATGCAGGCAGGCAGTGATGACGTTCAGGCCTGTGCCAGTTGCCATTTCAATGCCGGTGCCGACAGCCGCTTTAACAACGACGTCAATCCAGGACAGGCCGGCGGCGACAACAGCTTTCAGTTAGGCGTTCCGCTGAACGGATCTCTGTTTCCCAACCTTCGCTACACAGCCGGGACCCCGGGAGCCGGATTTGGCGGCTACCACGACGGCGATTTTCCCTTCCGCAAGCTTGCCAACGTCAATGATCGCTTTAGCGTGATCTCTGACGTCAATGACGTTTCTGGTTCGCAAGGCGTGTTTCTCAGCAAGATGAGCCAGGTGGTCGTCAGAATAGATAACTCCAGCGGCAAGGGCCGGCCGGTACTTGATCCCAATGGCGGCGGCGACGGCAGTGGCCTCCCCGAGATTAATCCTGTACAAGATGGTGGACCGGGAATGGTTCGCGGCGGCCCGGGCGCAATCCCGCGCCAGCCAGGATCGCATCCTGGGTTCGGCGGCAATTCCATCGGTGGCGGTGGCGGCTTCTCCACCCAGAACACCATCGTTCACGTCGGCGGCGGTCGCATTGGCTTAACCCCCCAAACCACTAGCGTGGAATCTGGCACCTCGGTGCCTGATCCGGTCTTCTCTTATCCCGATCCGGACAACCCGGGCGCGCGCATCAACACCCGCAGGACCACGGGCCGCAATACTCCCAGCGCCGTGAACGCGGTCTTTAATTTCCGCAATTTCTGGGATGGACGCGCCCAGAATATTTGCAATGGCGGCAACCCCTTCGGCGCCCGCGACAATTCCGCCCACCTGCTGGCAATCGGCGGAGACGGCAAGCTTGCTCAGGCTCACGTAAGCATGGTGAACTCGGCGCTCTGCTCCCAGTCCCTGGGCCCGATTCTTAACGGCACTGAGATGTCCGCCGATGGACGCGATTTCCACCAGGTTGGCAAGAAGCTTCTCAACCGTACCCCGCTGGCCAAGCAGCTGGTTGATCCCTCTGACAGCGTGCTGGGCGCGATGTCCAATGCGCCCGCCGGCAACGGACTCAAAGTCCAATACTCCGACCTTATTAAGAAGGCCTTCCTGCCGGATTGGTGGCAGTTTGCAGACGCTCTTTGCCTGAATCCCGACGGCAGCGTGGCCAACACCACCAACCCGTCTGTTCAGGCCTGCAGCAGCGGCACCCAGCAATATTCGCAGATGGAATACAACTTCTCGTTGTTCTGGGGCGTTGCCATCCAGATGTACGAGAGCACTCTGGTTGCCGACCAGACTCCCTTCGATAAGTACATGGAAGGGCAAAAGACTTACAACCTGATCGGCGACAACCATACCCAGTTCTACACCATTCAACTGGATCCTGGTATTCAGCCCTACACCCTCTCGGTCATCGGGCTCGATCCGCTGGCGGATTTTACCGACCAGGACATGGCCTACGCCTTCGATTCCGGCGATGGACGGGTGATGGGTCCCGGACTCGATATCGGCAACATTGATTACGCCACCGGCAAGCTCACTTTGTCATTCGGGATGCCGCCACTCTCCACATTCCCTGTCAAGATCAGCTACTCGGTCGGCGCCACGCCGTTGACCACCGGCCAGCTTCGCGGCCTGCTCGTGTTCCAAACCAAAGGCCGTTGCGTCAACTGCCATGGCGGCCCGGAACTCTCCAACGCCTCAGTGGGTACGGTGAGCTCTGTGGGCCCCTCAGAACGCATGATCATGGCGGACATGCAGGTTCGGGTCTATGACACCGGCTACTATCACATCGGTGTTCGGCCCACCGCGGAAGATGGCGGACTGGCGGGATCCGATCCGGTGGCCGGTTTGCCGCTCTCGCAATCGGAGTATCTCCGCCAGCGCATCTGCAACGGTTCCGGCGAAGTCCTCATGATCCCCGGGCGTCCGGGCGACGGCATCTCCATGTCGCCTCTGAACTGCAACGATCAGACTGCCAGGGGCGGTTTCTTCAAGGCGCCCCAGTTGCGCAACGTGGCCCTGACGGCCCCCTATTTCCACAACGGCAGCCAGTTAACTCTGGAACAAGTCGTCGAGTTCTACAACCGCGGCGGTGATTTCAATACCTTCGGTGAAGAGCACCAGTACATGGATGCCGACATTGACGTTCTTGGCCTGACCCTGCAGGACCAGCAAGACCTGGTTGATTTCCTGCGCATCGGTCTGACCGATCCGCGTACCGTGAACCAGTCAGCTCCCTTTGATCACCCGCAACTGTTTACGAGCAATGGCCATCCGGTGGGATCGAATGGTTATCCCGTGAAAGATCCGGCGCACCCCGGGCAGGCAGCTAACCAATTTATGGAGGTTCCTGCCACAGGACAGAACGGCGGCAAACCAATTCCCACGTTCCTTCAGAACTTACTGGGGGTGCAAAATGTCCGGCCCAACTAATTTGCAAGCGTTCGCAGTTCCCGCCCACCCATTAGGTTGGCAGGGACCAGACAACCTCCCCCTATCAGCAAGGCAGAGCACGATAACGAAATTGAAGGACGACGGAAGGAGCTTCAAAATGACGGGATTTGAAATCACAACCAAGATCTTCAGGGTGGCGGTAGTAGCTCTGCTGCTGATTGCGGGAATGGGTGCCAGCATGTCCGCCCAGGCTCCGGCCCCCACTCCCTGGCCAACGCCAGCGGCGGTTCCTGCGCCCCCGGTCCAGTTGCCGGCGTATCAGACCAGACCGGCGGGCGTTCTTTTCACCGGACAGATTCAGTGGGCATCCTTGGATGCGACGCCTGGCCTGTGCAACAAGGACGACAATCCGGCCCCCACGCCGGCCAATCCTCCTCTGCCGGACGGCTGCAAGACCACCGGCGGCTGGATTGAGGCAAACAATCAGATAATCCGCATCCCTGCAGGGACAGTGGTCGTTATGCCCAATACGTTCCTCACTTGGGAAGAGGTGTTTGAATTCAATCCCAACACCCACCAGACTGACGCCGTCTTTCAGACCGGTCTGGCCATGGCCGACACGTTGCGGTTCCCCGGAACCTATCAGGCCACCATTGACTACAACATCGTCAATGGACAGAACATCGCCGGCATCGTTCGTATTGCCCAGGACGCCGCGCAAGCGATTTCCGGCTTCATTGAGGCCATTGACTATCCCAACGGCACGCTGATCGTCAACGGCCAACGCATCCAGATCAACGACCCTAAACTCACCTTTGAGATTCCCAACCCAGATGGTTCAGGGACTGGGCAGATCGTTACCAAGGGCCGCTACACGGCCGGGCAATCGGCTGATCCGCGCTTCACCGTTGACCAGGGCAACACCACGGTTCGCGCAGGCACGGGATACGACATGTGCATCCCTGTGGTCGCTCCCGGCACCTACAACAACGAGCTGGGCATTCCGGGAACTCCTGACCCCTATGTCTTGAGCGCGCCCCCGGGTTTGACCTTTACCGGGATGGACGATCCCCAATGTCCGGAGATTAACCGTAAGCGCGATAACTTTAATCCCTTACAGCCGCTCCTGACCCTCTTCATTATGAACGCCCCCGGCGCCGCGCCAACGCCTGAGAACCCGTTCCCTCAGGATCCGTACGCGGAAGCGCCTTTTGAAGTGGGCGATTGGGTTGACGTTCTCCCCACCCTGGAGTGGGACGCTACGACCAATAGCTCGTTCATGACCGCTACCGAAGTTGCCGGCAACGTGGCCATTTATACCGCTCCCGGCGTCGATCCGGCGTATGTCTTTATTGAAGTTGCCCTCATGGGTACGGCCGCCACACCCGATCCCAACTTCCCGCAAGAAGCGGGCGTCAGGACCAGGGTGGAAGGCATGACCTCTGACCCGACTCGCCCGGTGGACGTTTCGGCGATTGACTATGATTGCAACGGCAACCTCACCTTCCGCGAACCTTCATGGGTGGCCAGCTTCCCCGTGGAGCCCGGTCCTCCGAACATCGGCAAACGTGGCCGGTGGCGTGTACGCTTCCCCCAGGGCGGCAACTTCATGCCTCCCGTGGCGAACGTCGGCGTGCGTGTAAGCGGCGCCGTAGTGGGCAAGAACAAGAGCGGATCGGATACCGGTGAATACCAGTTGCCCATCGGCGAGTTCATCTACCCTGAACTCCTGATGCCCGGCAATCCTCCGGTGCCGTTTAACTTCGCTGATTTCCAATATCTCACCAACGGTTCAGGGCCCATGCCTTTCCTGGGCAGCGTGTTTGACAGTATTCAGGTGCAGTTGGGCCTAGCTCCATTGCCCTTCTATCCCAACCAGAACACCGGCCAGCTCAATCCGTTCCCCTATGACTCGACGCCTGCGCTGACGTGCTTTGCGGGTACCTCGAGTTCAGTCGCGCGGCCGCGATTCACGTCCTCGCCGAACCCGCCGTTTGCGGGCGTGACCGTCACGCTTGATGGTACCGCCAGCACGCCGCCTACGGGACCGTTCGCCTGGTCACAGATCGTCAATCCTGGCGATCCGGTCGTCAACATCATTAACCCGACCAGCGCCAAGCCGACCTTTATCGCTCCGGTCGTGGCTGGCGGGCAGAACCTGGCCTTCCAGTTGATCGTGGGCGGGGACGGAATTACGCCGGCCTCAGCGCCAGCCACCTTGCTGGTGCCGATCGTGGTACCGGCGGCGGGTACGCCCCCGGCCACTACCGCCAGCGCGTCCTTTGCTGGTCCTCCGGTTGTCAGCGGAACCACGATTACCGTGCCCAGCGGCGCGGTGGGCGTGACGCTCACGGCTGCGGGAGTTGATCCTGCGGGTGGAGCACTCACCTTTAACTGGATAGCCCCTGCTGGAATCGGGCTCGTTCCGGCGGCTGCCGATGGTTCGGTGCAAACTTTCACCGCTCCTGTCGTGCCTGAGCTGACGGCGCCTCTGTCCCTTACCTTCAGCGTGACGGCGACCAGCGCCACCAGTGGTCTTATCAGCGCTCCCGTGACGGTGACTGTGATCGTGAACCCGCAGGTCGACATCGTGCTGGTTGTCAATGCGGCCTACCGCACGAAGAAGGCGCGCCTTGATGTATTGGTTGAAGACTTCACTCCGGGCGTGACCCTGACTCTCACCCTGGACATCATCAACCAGGCAACCGGCTTGCCGATCTCGGTCGTGATGGGTCCGGCAGTCCCAGCAGCTCCGGGGCTCTTTTCGGTGATCCTGCAGAACGTGCCGCCGCCGAACATTATCACCATCACCTCCAGTGGCGGTGGCTCGGCGCAAACCGGCATCACGGTCCTGAGGTAACGAAGAAACAGGGCTGCCGGGCTTCGGCCCGGCAGCCCCAAACCTAGATTTCCAAAGCAAGGTAGCAAGGCACCTAGCAGCAGACGAAGAGAGGAACCAACAATGAACTCGAAACTTAAGCGGGCTCCGGGCAAGGACATGACTCTTTCAAACAAGAAATCCTTGCTAACTCGCGGCTCTTGGATGAGCGTACTGGCACTGGCAGTAATCACTCTCATGTCAGCGGCCAGCTATGCCCAAATCCAAAACCTCAGCACGCAGATTGGCACTCAAGGCATCAACCAACCCCGCGGCATGGTTCGCGTCACCGTGCCCAACCCGGCAGGCGGAACGGTCTCGGACTATTGGGTCACGGACAGCGTTGCAGGGTTCTGCCGCCTGTCCGCTGCCGGTATCCTGGAAATCGCTACCTGCGACGTCAACGGTACCTTTGAAATGAAGGACTACCAGGCGGAGACCAACGGAATCAATGGATCCAATGGTTATATCTTCGTAGGCAGCATTGACGGCGTGCGCCGCTTCGACTTCGTTTTCTCTGGTGGACGTACTGCCATCAATACCACCACGGTTTTGGCCGGCGCCGGCTCGATTTTCACCAACGGTGTGGCCATCAGCGGCAGAAACCTGCCTGACACCGTCAGTATGGGGCCCGATGGCAAGCTGTACATGGGGTTTGTCAGCAACACTGACATCTGGCGTGTACTCAATCCGCTGTCTCCCACCTTCACCGTGGCGGGCAACAAGATTGAACGAGTCGGCGTTGACGAAGGCACCGGCGGTCGCGTTACCGCCTTGGCCTGGATCGGCCATGATCTGTGGATGTCAGACGTGGGCTTCATCAACCGCATCCAGAATGCCGATCAGTGCTTTTACACCTTCCCGAAATGCAGCGCGATCATCCAGTTCCGCAACCTGTTCGTGACTGCGGGCATGGAGTCGGACCAGTTCATTTCGTCGATTCCCAACGGCCGCTGGCTGTACATGGCCAACGGCAGCCGCGTCATTCGTTATGACACCACCACGCCCGGTTTCATGGAAGTCTGGAACCAGGCGGGTACCCTGGCTGCGGGCGGGGTACAGCACTACTCGCTCATCACGGGCTTGAACTTTCTGCAGACCTTGAACCCAACCCTGTTGAACGCAACTCCAACGGATCCTGGTCCCACCAATATTGAAGAGATGACGGTGACCATGGACCCGTTTGTGAATGCCCTGTTTCCGCCGGCTCCACTGATCGCGCCGCGGAACGGCGCCGGCAAGACCTGGCTGCTGCCAGCTTCGGCGACTTTACAGGCGGAATTTCAGTGCGATGGGAACGCCACCACTTTAACCGTAGACGTTATGCCGGGGTGCGCCATCGGCTCCATCGGAAACACCGGAGTGGAAGCTTCACCGAACCCCATCGCCGTCAAAAGAGGCATCCTGCTGGCTTCCGGCATCACCCATCCAAGGGGAGTCCTTTGGCTGGCCAGCAATTGGTGGGTCTCTGACGAAGCTCTTGGTTTCTGCCGCATTGATGTGAACCCCATCACTGGGAACGGCACGCTCTCCAATTGCTTCCAGCCAGACGCGACCTTCATCCCGGGGCAGACAGCGGCCGGCGCACCTGACGCCAACGGCGTGCAGGTGGTCTATGTGCCGGACGCCTCCGGTATCACACCGAGCATCTACAGGTTCGTCTTCACCCCTGGTCCTGGCGGCGGGACCCTGGTCCTGAACGGGATCCTGGACGGCACCGGCAGCAGGAAGGGTACTTGGCTACAGACCGTGGCCCTGCCTACCGGCCCCTTCAATGATGGTGCCCTGTACGTCGGGTACGCGGACAGCGGATTCATGGAGAAGATCACCAATCCGGCAACCGCCCCGTCCGCAGCTGGACAGATCGCCAGGCTCTTCAATGGCACTGGCGTAATCAGCATGGCCTTCAACGGCAACGACCTCTACCTCTCTGAGCTGGGGCCGCCGCCGATCGCTGGCCAGTTCATCAAAAAAGGACAGGTGACCAACCTCCTGAAGGCTTCGCCTAGCATGGCCCAGGGAGGCGCCTCGCCGGTCAAGCGCGCCATCGCGCGTCTGCAGACTCCGCAGATCATTGTGGAGAACTCTGGTGGGTTTGCAGTCGGTCCCACAACTTACAGGCCGTCCTGCTTGCCGCCTCCGGGTGTGAAGCTTTCACCCAGCGTTCCGGCAGATCCAGCAACCACCCCAGCGTTCTACATCGGAACTCTGGGACTACCGGCCGATGGCGTCCTCAGTCCTGGCGTGAGCAATGGCCTGGCCGAGGACCCGGAAGTGGATCAGTATGACTTCGTCTGCAACGTCCAGAACGTGTACGTGACGGACGCGGCGCTCGATCCGCTCCTGAGCTCTAACCTGCCTCTGGGCGCTGTAACCGCGATCGGGTTCACCAGTCTCACCGATCCCACTGCGGTCATGGCGATTGGCGACGATCCTTCCGTGATCGTTCCCACGCAGACGCGGCAGAGAGGCATCATCCGCAAGAACGGGCCTCCGGGAACGGGGTCGGTTGGACAGGGACACGTTTACCTGGTCCAGTAATGATGTATGGCAACCAACTCGAACAGGCCGGCGCAGTTTCACGCGTCGGCCTAGTTCGCTTAAACGCAGAAACGCAAGTCCGTATCCTAAGGGCTCTCATCGGGGGATGAGGGTTCAGAAGGTACCCAAGCAGCAGAGGCAGTCACAGACATCTCACGTGGCGCCCTGACGAAAAATGTAACTTCGGGTTCAGGTCAACCCAAAAAACTGTTGCGGGCAAACTAGCTTACCGGGTATGCTAGGGCAATTCAGAAATCCTAAAATTGACCATTCATGGCTTACCTTGCCGTTTCGCGGCGGAGTCGGGCAAAGATGTACCCCGCCGGCGAGTTCGCCAGGTTTGCTAGTGAACCGCAGCATCCCCCAAAAAAATACGCTGCTGATCCGTGAGTGCGCACCCAAAAGTGTGCTTTCCCGGACATGTGCTTGAGATTGGAGAAACGTCGACATGAATGCTTCCGGGTCGTTGCGCGTTTGGGAAATTTCGGGGGAAAATACCAGCGACAAGTTTGCCTGGTTGAGGGCCGGCAAGGTTGTTGCCCTGCTGGCTGCGTTGCTGGTGGCAGTAGTCTGTCCGTCCTCGGCTCAGACCGTGACCACAACGCTTGGCGCCGGGACCACTCCGTCCGCGGTGGCGGTGAACGTGGCCACCAACAAGGTTTACGTTGCCAACAAGGGCAGCAACGACGTCACGGTGATCGACGGCGCCACCAACGCAACCACCACGGTTGCTGTCGGCACCGGTCCCGCGGCCGTCGCCGTCAACCCCGCGACCAACAAGATCTACGTTGCCAACAGCGGAAGCAATAACGTTACCGTGATCGACGGAGCTACCAATACCACCACCACGGTCGCGGCCGGGACTGGCCCTGCAGCCGTGGCGGTCAATCCGGTGACCAACAGAATCTACGTGGCCAATGGCGGCGGCACCGTCACCGTGATCAATGGCGCGAACAACACCACGGCCAGCGTGACTGCCGGGACGACTCCCGCCGCCGTGGCGGTAAACCCAGTAACCAACCAGATTTACGTTGCCAACAGCGGAAGCAGCAACGTGACCGTGATCAACGGCGCGAACAACGCAACGGCCACCGTTACCGCCGGCACTCAACCCGCAGCCGTGGCCGTGGACGTGGCTACCAACAAGATTTACGTGGCGAACCAGGGTGGCAGCGTCACTGTGATTGATGGCGCCACCAACGGCACGGCCAGCGCAATCACCGGGCTGCTTCACCCGGCCATCACCGTCAACCCGGTGACCAACAAGATCTACGTCGCCAACAGTGGGAGCAATTCCATAACGTCAGTGGATGGCGCCACGAACGCCGCCGGAAGCGTGCCCGCCGGACCTCTCGGCACAAGCCCGGTTGCCGTGGCCGTGGACCCGATAACCAACATGATCTACGTGGCCAGTCCTGGCCCGACTGTGGGCGCATTGACGGTGATCAATGCCGCAAACAATTCCACGACAGCCACGCTCCTTGTGGGGTCAGGCCCCGCGGCTCTGGCGGTCAACCCAGTGACCAATAAGATCTACGTGGCGAACGGGACCAGTAATAACGTCACGGTGATTGACGGCGCCACCAACGCCCTGGCCACCGTCACCACCGGCAACTTTCCTACTGCGGTAGGGCTAAACCCGGCCACCAACAAAATCTATGTCGCCAACGAGATCGACGGCACCGTCACAGTAGTGAACGGGACCAACAACACCACGGCCACCGTGATCACCGGCGCGAACCCTGACGCCGTGGCGGTCAACCCGATCACCAACACAATTTACGTGGCCAATCTCGCCGATGGGACAGTGACGGTGATCAACGGCGTCACCAACGCCACGACCACGGTGACCGTCGGGACGTTCCCGGAAGCGGTGGCAGTGAACCCTGTTACCAACAAGATCTATGTGGCCAACAACTTGGATAACACCGTGACAGTGATCGATGGAGTGACCCTTGCAACGGCCACGGTAACAGTCGGCACTTCCCCAACGGCTGTAGCGGTAAATCCCGCAACCAATAAGATCTATGTCGCCAATCTTGGCTCCCACAGCGTGACGGTAATTGACGGGGCCACCAACACCACAGCCACGGTCACAACCGGGATCAACCCTAAAGCAGTTGCCGTCAACTCGGTGACCAATCAGATCTACGTGGCCGTTGAGACCGGCACCGTGACCGTGATCGACGGCACAAGCAACCTGGCCACTCCCATAGCCGCGGTCGGAAATGTGCCTTTTGCTATCGCGGTAAATCCTGTCACCAACAAGATTTATGTCGCCAATTTGAGCGGCGGCAACGTGACGGTGATTGACGGTGCAACCAATACCGTTGCTGGTACCATCGTCGCCGGGTTGAGTCCCTCCGGCGTGGCGGTCAACCCGGTGAGCAACAAGATTTATGTAACGAACAAGGGTGATTTCAACCTGGCGATCAATGGCACCTTGACGGTGATTGACGGCGCCACCAACAGCACCTCCAGCATTACGCTGGCGCTTACCCCCGCGCCCGTGGCGGTCAATCCGGTCACCAACCAGACCTACGTTGTCAATGAAGACAGCAACAACCTGATGGTGATCGACGAGCAGCAAGAGCAAGCGGTGCCGCTCATCACAACCATCACTCCACTGGCCGGGAACACCACTGCCAGTGCCACGCCCACGTTCACGTTCACGGCAGCCAGCACCTTTGCTCCAACGGCGCCTCCGGTGACCCACCTCTATTTCCAGTTTGACACCTGGCAGGGACCCTGGCTTGCGGCCACAGGCGGCCCGGCAACTTTCAACGGAACAGCGCCCGTACTGTCAGCCGGCACGCACATTCTTTACGCCTTCGCCACCGACGGGCAGGACGCCACCTCCACCATCACCGGCTTGGGTAGCAATCCGCTCACCGGCTCCATCACCGCCTATTTATTTGACGATACGGCGCAGGGCGCGGCCACCAGCACCACGGTAACTTCGTCGGCGAATCCTTCGACAACAGGGCAGTCCGTCACCTTCACTGTAACTGTTACCAGCGCTTCCGGGACGCCAACGGGCACAGTGGCGTTCTTTGACGGCGCCAACTCCATCGGGACCGGTACGCTGAGTGCGGGTCAGGCCACGCTGTCCACTTCCACGCTGACGGCCGGTACGCACTCGATTACCGCGCGATATGCCGGCAATGCCACATTCGCCGGGAGCACCTCGGCCGCGATCACGCAGACCGTGAACGGCCAGGCCACAACCACGGTTGTGACTTCTTCGCTGAATCCCTCGACCGTGGGACAGACTGTCACCTTCACCGCCACCGTTACCGGCAGCTCGACGCCGACCGGCACGGTGTCATTCCGCGATGGCACCACCACCATCGGAACCGGCACCCTCAGCGCAGGATCGGCTTCGCTGTCCACTTCAGCCCTTACGTCTGGCTCACACTCGATCACCGCGGTTTACCAGGGCGATGCCACTTTCAATCCCAGCACGTCGGCGGCGGTTACGCAGACCGTGAACGGTGTTGCTTCAACTACTTCGGTCGTCTCGTCGTTGAATCCCTCCACCTTCGGGACGTCCGTCACGTTTACCGCCACGGTCAGCGGCTCGGGAACGCCCACCGGCACCGTGACAATCCTTGACGGAGCTGCGGCCATTGGGTCCGCTCCTGTGAGCGCAGGCCAGGCTACGGTTTCCGTTGCCGACCTGACCGTCGGCGCGCACTCCATCACCGCTTCCTATTCCGGTGATGCCACGTTTGCCGCCAGCACCTCGGCCGTACTTACGCAGACCGTGACCGTGGTGGGGACCACCACCGTCGTCACCTCTTCGGTAAATCCATCCACAACGGGTCAAACGGTCATCTTCACGGCCACCGTGAGCAGCAATACGATAGGAACGCCTACGGGCATCGTCACCTTCCGTGATGGCGTGACCACCATCGGAACAGGCACGCTTGATCTGGCAGGGCAGACCACTCTGTCCACTGCGGCGCTGACCGCTGGGGCGCACTCCATCACCGCCATCTTCGGTGGCGACGCCACGTTTACCACCAGCACCTCGGCGATCTTCACGCAAACTGTAAACACCCCAACCAAAGCCGCCACCACTACGGTTGTAGCTTCGTCGCTGAATCCTTCCACCACGGGCCAGAGCGTTACCTTCACGGCCACGGTGAGCAGTGCTTCGGCCGGGACGCTGACGGGCACGGTTGCGTTCTTTGATGGCGCAACCAGCCTCGGCACGGGAACCGTAAGCGCCGGGAAAGCAACGCTCGCCACGGCAGCGCTGGCGGTTGGTTCGCATTCGATTACGGCCGTCTACTCGGGGGACGCCGCGTTCGCGACCAGCACCTCGGCGGCCCTCACACAAACCGTAAACAAAGCCGCTACCACCACGGTTGTAGCTTCGTCGTTGAATCCTTCCACCGCGGGCCAGAGCGTTACCTTCACGGCTACGGTGACCAGCGCTTCGGCCGGGACGCTAACAGGCACGGTTGCATTCTTTGACGGCGCAACCAGCCTCGGCACGGGAACCGTGAGCGTCGGGAAAGCCACACTCTCCACGGCAGCGTTGGCGGGCGGTTCGCATTCGATTACGGCCGTTTATTCGGGCGATGGTACGTTCGCGACCAGCACCTCGGCGGTTCTCACCCAAATCGTAAACAAAGCCGCCACCACCACGGCTGTGGCTTCTTCGCTGAATCCTTCCACCGCGGGCCAGACAGTTACCTTCACGGCCACGGTGACCAGTGCTTCGCCCGGGACGCTAACCGGCACGGTTGCATTCTTTGACGGCGCAACCAGCCTCGGCACGGGCACGGTGACCGCCGGGCAAGCCACGCTTTCCACGTCAGCGCTGGCTGCCGGTTCGCATTCGATTACCGCTGTTTATTCGGGCGATGCCACGTTTGCCACCAGCACTTCGGCGGTGCTCACACAAACCGTAAACAACTCGACCAAACCGGCCACCACGGCCACCGTCGCCTCGTCGCTGAATCCTTCCGCCACGGGCCAGTCAGTTACCTTCACGGCCACGGTGACCAGCGCTTCAGGGACGCCGACCGGGACGGTCACCTTCCTTGACGGGACAACCAGCCTTGGCACCGGCACGCTGAGCACAGGACATGCCACGCTTTCCACGACAACGCTGGCTGCCGGTTCGCATTCGATTACCGCGTCCTACCAGGGCGACGCCACGTTTGCCGCCAGCACCTCCACCGTGCTCACGCAAACCGTGAACAATCCGGCTGCTGACTTCACCATTGGCGCGGCCTCCGGCAGTCCAACATCCATCACCGTGAAGGCCGGCTCGCCAGCCAACTACTCGCTTCAGATCGCTCTTCCGGCCGGCGTCGCGGGCCCACTGAATGTGACGATTACCTGCACGGGAGCGCCTTCGAAGGCAAGCTGCAATGGACCCGCTGTGCCGGTGAACGTCACGGGAGCAGCGCCAACCATCGTTTCCGTCACCGTAACCACGACTGCGAATGCGATGTTGTTGCCAGCGCCTTCGTCCCGGCCCGGCAATCCGGTAAATCTCTTGCCGATTCTTGGCCCCTTGGCAATTCTGTTGCTGTTATTCTGGATGGCAACCAATAAGCGGACCGCAAGACTCGGTGAAGGCCTGGCCTGGCCTGGGAAACTGGCTCCTGCCATGCCCGTGCTCGCCTTGTTCTTGGCGATGGCGTTTGTGAGCGGTTGCGGCGGCGGAGGCAGCAGCACCACTCCACCACCGCCACCTCCGGTCACCGGAACGCCAACCGGTACGTACACCCTTACCGTGACAGCCGTCGCGGGCAGCGTGACGCACACGCAGCAATTGACGCTTACCGTCCAGTAAAATTGGACGGGGAAGCAAGACGGGGCGCAAAAGCTTGGCAGAGACGCGTTCTTTTGGTGGACACGAAGAAAGGACCTGAATGCGGAAGTCTATTGATCGATTCCTAAAGAGCGCCTTCGGGACGCGACCGATTGACCGATGTGTGTGCGCTCTCCTGCTTTGCGTCTTGGCTCTGTCTGCGGGATGTGTGATCTCGCCCCGCCGGACTTTGGGCGGCGGAAGCGGTTCGGGTTCGGGGTCGGGAAGTCCCACCCCAACTCCCACGCCTGGTACCGGTGCTGCGGGGAAGCTGTACGTCTCCAACTCAAACACCAACTCCATCCTGCGTTTCAACGGTGCAGCTACATCCAACGGCAATGTTGCCCCCGCGGCAAACATCTCCGGGGCTTCGACCCAGCTCAACAATCCACAGCATATTTTTGTGGATGAGACCAACGACCGCCTCTTCGTGGCGAACCAGGGGAACGCGTCCGTCCTGGTATTCGATGCCGCCAGCACAAAGAGCGGTAACGTCGCTCCCACGCGCACCATTGCCGGCGCCGGTACGGGGTTGCTTTCGCCGGCTGACGTGGCCGTGGATGCAACCAAAGACCTTCTCTATGTCGCTGACGGGCGCGACGTGTTTGTCTTTACCGCTTCCACAGCAAATGGAAATATTGCCTTTACCCGCGATATTCAGGCCGGCTTTGTCATCTCCGCCATGTTTGTGGATAGCGCGAACAACCGTCTCTTCCTTGCCGATTCCGCCGCAAATGCCATCAACATTTATGACAACGCCAGTACCCTGAACCTGAAGGTGGCTCCTTCGCGGGCCCTCACGGGAGCAGCCACCCAGCTCAACACGCCCTCGGGAGTTGGAGTCGATGCGGTAGGTAAATTGGTGGTCGGCAACGCCGGCGGGAACAGCATCACGGTCTACGTGAATGCCGGGGCCACCAACGGAAACGCCTCCCCCGCCATCGTCATTTCCGGCGCGAATACCACATTGAGTGTGCCGGCCCAGATCGCGGTGAACAAGTCCAATACTCTGGTTGAAGTTTTCGTCGCCAATTCCAACGGCGTGAATGTGCCAGTCTTCTCTAATCTGGGGGGGACGTCGGGGAATATTGCGCCTTCCAGAAACATTGTTGGCGCTTCCACCTCGCTGGCAATCCCGTCAGGCATAACGCTGGATTCCACAAGGTAATCACCGGCCCGGGCTGACCCGTCAGTGGGGCGGAGAGGCATCGTGCGTCCCGTAAGACTGCGAACGTAACCCTTTGGCTCGCGGCAATTGGTCCGCGGGCTTTTTCTGCAAGCAAATCGCTAGAAGCTTAGCCTGCCTCAGAAGGGCCGCTTTTCTGGCTCCGTCCTGGGTAGAAAAGCGCAGAGAGAAGATTAGAGAGTTTAATCGGACATTAATCTCTTGCTAATGAGCGCAAGCGATCATCATGCTGACGTTGCGGGGTCAGAGAACTCAGCCTACCTTCCGGGTTCTCAGTAGTGCGGATCAGTTCTATCGGGCAAAGAGCACGATTTCCTACCGGGTCTTATCCCCTCGTCACAGAAGCTTTTCATTTTGGTCCTGCATGGGCGGGCCTCCTTCCGGGAAAAGCGGCAAGCTTAGATATTTTTACAACAGCGACAGCTCAAGCGATTGCACCTTGCAGCCTTGACCATAAAAGAATTCAGAGCAGAGATATTTAATGTAGCTCTAATCCATTCTTAATCTGAAAGCGTTCGACTGCATATATCGCACTACGATATCTCAGTTACGACATATAGAAGCGCCGGGTTACACGGCGCAAAGGGCAAGACGAACTTCCTTCCGGGCTTCGCCCTGCTTCGAGAAAAGTTGTGATGGCGGTCCGTCCCTTGGACGGCGATCCGCCTGTTGGGCAGAAATCTAGGAGGAAACGTTCATGATCTCCCCACGGAGAATTACCCGCGCATTCTGTCTGGTCTTAACCTCGCTTGCGTTGTGTGCTTTTGCCGCGCTGGCATTCGTGCTCCCGGCGGCCGCGCAGGCCCCGGGCAACTACGTATATGTGAATAACCAGACGGTAGCAAACTCCGTCAACGCTTACTCCGTGTCTTCCACCGGCGCCCTTTCGCCCTTGCCAGGCTCGCCCTATGCCACCGGCGGCGTAGGCGCCAATGTCCTCTGTTATGGCTTAAACCGGATCACCATCAGCGGCGCCAACAACTTGCTGTTTGTCGCCAATACCGGGAACCAGACCATCAGCGTCTTCCAGATCAATCCCGCCACGGGCGCTTTGACCCCGGCGGCCGGATCGCCTTTTGCCAGCGGCCTCACCCTCGATAGCTGCCAGGGGCTCTCGCTGGCGGTCACACCCGATGGTGCGTTCCTGATGGCCTCCAGCAATGGCCTGATCAATACATTCAGCGTTGCTGCCAATGGATCGCTGGCCCCGTTCGCCTCCACCGCAAATTGCTGTTCGCCCATGGCCGGCATGGTGATCTCCGGCAATGGAAAGTTCCTCGCTGCCTCCAACGAGAACAGCGTGTCTGTTTACACCATCGCTGCCGGCGTGCTTACCCCGGTGCTGGGTTCGCCCTTCCCCAAGACCGGCACAGGATTGATCTCCGGACTGGATTTCAGTTGCGCGGCCGACCGCCTTTACGGTGGAGAGGCCACCAGCATCAACACCATTACCGACGCATGGACCGTGGATGCAAACGGCGTGCTGACTCCTGTTCCCGGCAGCCCGTTTCATACCACCGGCACCAATTCGAACGTTGTTCATCTCAGTCCTGACAACGCGCTGCTCTTGGAAAGCAATCAGGCCAGCAACAGCGTAAATTCCTCCAACATCCTGAGCGATGGCCGCCTGAGCAACGTCGGCAAATTCGGCGGCACCGCCGCGGTGCACGTGCCTGCAGGCATGGCCACGGACGCTGGCGGAAGGTTTCTCTACGTAGCAGACGCCAATTTTGGCGTAGCTGTTTTCAAAATCAGCGCAGGCGGCCTGCTCACGTCTTTGAGCGATAATGCCATCAATCGTCCGGGCCAGATCCAGGACCTGGCGGCCTATCCTCCGCGCTCCTGCGCCAGTGCTGATCTTTCCATTACCAAGTCAGCTTCGGCCACCGTGGTGGCCGGGAGCCCGATCGTCTATACGATCACCATCACCAACAACGGCCCGTCGGCAGCGTCGGCCGTGGTATCGGACACCGTGCCGGCCGGCACAACGCCCGGCGGGAACCTGAAAATCGTTGCCGCCACCGGAGCGCAGCGCGCCAGCGGCGTAGTCACCATCCACACCACGGCGCCGCATTCCATCTTTGCCGGAGAAGCGGTGTCTATTACCGGAGTAGGGGACGCCAGCTTCAACGGAGCATTTACCGTTGCTTCGGTCCCGGACGCTTCCTCTTTTACTTACAATCAGGCAGGAACGGATTTGATCAGCGGCGGCGGCAACGCCACCACCCCGAATTGCCAGGTCCCCGCAGGGGGCACCGGCGTATGCGGCGCGGTAACAGCGGCGCGCGCCATACCGATTGTTGCTTCAACCGGAGCCAAGCGAGCGAGCGGCGTGGTGACCATCACCACCACGGCGCCGCATGTTCTGCTCGCCGGTCAAACAATTTCCATCGCGGCCGTGTCGAATACCAGCTTCAACGGCACATTCCCGATCGCTTCTGTCCCCACCCCCACAACCTTTACTTACAGTCAGGCAGGCGCGGATGCCACCAGCGGCGGCGGGAATGCTGTCACCGGGCAGACCTTGACCGTTGCGTTCGACTCTCTCGCCAACGGAGAGACGCAAACCGCTCTCCTCACCACCACCACAGCTACTACAGCCGCTAACGGCGCGGTGATCAGCAACACTGCCACCATCAGCAACAAATCCGCGGTTGATCCCACTCCCGCCAACAACACGGCCACCGCGGCAGTGACTGTGGGGACGCCCGTGGCCACCACTCTTACCGTCCCCAACGGCACCGGACCTTACGGCGGACTGGCTACGCTTTCAGCCGTCCTGAAGAACAGCGTTACCAATGCTCCTATCGCGGGCAAGCTGCTTACGTTCCAATTGAACGGCAGCACCCTGGCCAGCGCGTTGACCGATGCCACCGGAACAGCCACGGTTACTACTTTGCCGATTGGCACCATCTCGGTCGGGACCCATGTGTCTGCCTTCACCGTCAGCTTTGCCGGCGATTCCAGCTTCCTGGCCAGCAGCTCGGTGGGCACGCTGGTGGTAACTACGGCGCAGTTGACGGTCACCGCCGACAACCAGTCCCGTCTCTATGGCGATCCCAATCCGCCGCTGACGTACACCATCACCGGCTTCGTCAACGGTGACACCATTGCGGTGGTGAGCGGGGCCGCCAGTTGCTCCACCACAGCCACCCCGGCCAGCCCGGCGGGAACGTATCCCATCACCTGCACTCTGGGCACGCTCGCTGCCACGAACTATGTGTTTGTGTTCGTGGACGGCACGCTCACGGTGAACCCGGCGCCGTTGACGGTGACGGTGGCCAATGCCAGCCGTGCGTATGGCGCAGCCAACCCGGCCTTTACCGGCACGATCACCGGTTTGAAGAACGGTGACGTAATCACCGCAACGTATAGCACCACGGCCACTGCGGCCAGTCCTGTGGGGACTTATCCCATCACCGCAACTCTGGTGGATCCCGGCAACGTGCTGGGAAGCTATGTGGTCACCAACACTCCTGGCACGCTGACCGTTACGGCCGCGTCCCTGGTGGTTACCGCCAACAACGCAGCGCGCTTGTACGGCGATCCCAACCCCGCCTTCACCGGGACGATTGCCGGATTGGTGAACGGTGACAACATCACCGCTACTTTCACCAGCGCGGCCACTCCGGCGAGTCCAATCGGAAATTACGCCATCGTGCCAGCTTTGCTTGATCCCACGAACAAGCTTGGCAACTATGCGGTCACCCTCAACAACGGCAACCTGGTGGTCAGCCCCGCGCCCTTGACCGTGACGGCGGCCAATGCCACTCGCGCGTTCGGCACTCCCAACCCGGTCTTCACCGGCGCCATCGTAGGCATCAAGAACGCTGACAACATAACAGCGACTTATGCCAGCCCTGCTACCGCGACCAGCGCGCCGGGAACGTATCCCATCGTCCCGACGCTGGTTGATCCCACCGCGAAGCTGGGCAATTACACCGTGACCGTAAACAATGGCACGTTGACCATCACCGCCGCGGCATTGACGGTGACTGCGGACAACGTGAGCCGCTTGTACGGCGATCCCAACCCGACTCTGACCTACACCATCACCGGCTTCGTGAACGGCGACACCATCGCGGTGGTTAGCGGCACGGCCGCTTGCACAACTACGGCCACGCCGGCCAGCCCGGTGGGAACGTATCCCATCACCTGCACTGCGGGCACGCTTGCCGCGTCGGGCTATGTATTCGTGTTCGCCAACGGCACGCTGACCGTGAACCCGGCGCCGCTGACGGTGGCTGCCGCGAATGCCAGCCGGCTCTATGGCGCTGCTAACCCGGCGTTCACTGGCGCCATCACCGGCATCAAGAATGGTGACAACATCACGGCAACCTACGCTAGCGTGGCCACTGCAACCAGCAACGCCGGCACTTACCCGATCGTCCCCACACTCGTGGATCCAACGGGCAAGCTCGGCAATTACACCGTGACTTCCAACAACGGCACGCTGACCGTGACCGCGGCGCCGTTGACCGTGACCGCGGCTAACGCAACCCGCGTGTACGGCGATCCCAACCCGGCGTTCACCGGCACCATCACCGGGCTGCTCAACGGTGACAACATCACCGCAACTTATGCCAGCGCGGCCACGCCAGCCAGCTCCGTGGGGAGCTACGCAATCGTGCCCACGCTGGTGGACCCGACGGGCAAGCTCGGCAATTACACCGTGACTTCCAACAACGGCACGCTGACTGTGACTCCGGCGGCGCTGGTTGTGACTGCCGCCAATGCAACGCGCGCATTCGGCGATCCCAACCCGGCCTTCACCGGTACTATCGTCGGCTTGAAAAACGGCGACAACATCACTGCCACGTTCTCCAGCCCGGCTACTGCAACCAGTCCGGCGGGAACGTATCCCATTATCCCGGCGTTGGTTGATCCTACCGGCAAGCTCGGCAACTATACGGTCACCGCGAACAACGGAACGCTGACTGTGACCTCCGCGGCGCTGGTTGTAACCGCGGCCAACGCCAGCCGGTTCTATGGCGATCCGAACCCGGTCTTCACCGGGACGATCACCGGCGTCAAGAACGGTGACACCATCACGGCCACGTACAGCAGCACGGCCACCGCGACCAGCGCACCCGGGACGTTTGCAATCGTACCCACGCTGTCAGACGGCGGCACGGGCGCGCTGGCGAACTACACCATCGTGATCAACAACGGTATTCTCACGGTGAATGCCGCTCCGTTGAGCGTGGCTGCGGCCAATGCCACCCGCCTTTACGGCGCTGCCAACCCGGTCTTTACCGGTACCATTACCGGCCTGAAGAACGGTGACAACATCACTGCCACCTACACCAGCGTCGCTGATCCCACAAGCAATGTGGGGACCTATCCCATCGCGCCGGTGTTGAGTGATCCAACCAACAAGCTCAGCAACTACGCGGTCACTCTGACCAATGGCACGCTCACCATCACTCCGGCTCCGCTATCGGTCACGGCAGCGAATGCCAGCCGCCTGTACGGTGATCCCAACCCGGCCTTCACCGGGACGATCACCGGGCTGCTGAACGGTGACAACATCACGGCGACGTACTCCAGCGTCGATGCGACGGCCGCCGTGGGAACCTACCCGATCGTGCCTGCCCTGGTTGATCCCACCGGCAAACTCGGCAACTACACGGTCACTTCCAACAACGGAACGCTGACGATTACGCCGGCGCCGTTGAGTGTGACTGCGGCCAATGCGGCGCGCGCATTCGGCGATCCCAACCCGGTCTTCACCGGCGCCATCGCCGGAATCAAGAACGGTGACAACATCACCGCAACATATAGCACCACGGCCACCGCCACCAGCCCGATTGGAACTTATCCAATCGTGCCTGCGCTGCTTGACCCGACCGGCAAGCTCAGCAACTATACGGTCACCATCAACAACGGAACGCTGACGATCTCGCAAGCTGTGCTGACGGTTACCGCCGCCAATGCCGGCATGCTATACGGCGATCCTGTTCCTCTCTTGACCGGCGTCATTACCGGTTTGAAGAACGGTGACACCATCAGCGCGGTCTACGGCACCACGGCAACCCCGGCCAGTCCGGTGGGGATCTACCCGATCATCCCCACGCTGGTTGATCCCAATAACCAGGCTGTCAACTACACGGTCGTGATCAACAACGGATCGCTCGTCGTTAGCCCGGCTCCGCTGCTCGTGACTGCGGCCGATGCCAGCCGCTTGTACGGCGACCCCAACCCGGTCTTCACCGGCACGATCATCGGCATCAAGAACGCTGACAACATCACCGCCACGTTCTCCAGCGCCACCGATCCAACCACAACCGTGGGAACGTATCCAATCGTGCCCACTCTGGTTGACCCGGCCGGCAGGCTGGCCAATTACGTGGTCACTTCAACCAATGGCACGCTCACGATAACCCCGGCCCCGCTGACCATTCAGGCGGCGGATGCCACTGCACCGGTGGGCTCAATCCCGGCCTTCACCGGAACGATTACCGGAGTGAAGAATGCGGACGTGATTACGGCCACCTACTCCACCACCGCAGACGCCACCAGCCCGGCTGGAACGTACCCGATTGTCCCGGCCGCTGATCCCAACCCGGTGCTGGTCAACTACTCGATTACATTGCTCAATGGAACTCTGACTCTGCAGTAGCAACACTGTTCGACTGAAGGCCGGCGGTCCTCCGCCGGCCCTTTTTGATCGCCGCGACATAACGCCTTGCCCAATTCGGCCGCGCAAGCGGCCCCTGAAATCCTCCGCGCCAAATTAGGAACTTTAATCGGTGTCTCTTTAGTTCTTAATCCACAGCTTCTATCTTTGATCCATAAGCTCAGGGTTAGAGAAGCAATCGTACTTCCGGGTTCTCTATGGCTCGAAACTAGCGAGATCCCGCCTTCATGAGTTTGGTGATAGTTTTGCCAACTCCTCTACCCAACTAGAAGTAATCAACTTGATCGTTGCGTCTGCCGTTCTTCCGGGTGGCGGCGAAACCACGGGGCGGTTTGTCTCCCAGCGAGGCAAGCGGAAACGTCCATGATGGTGTGCGCTCTCACTGCCCGGACACGTTGTTGGTCCCTGCAATTGCGTCTGCTTCCGTCATCGTCCCACAAAAAGTTCATGTGTCCTGGCCAAGGTAGCCGGCAAGGTATGAGCATCAACCTGCCAGGGCGCAGTTGGGAACGTTGTGAAGGCTTTAAATTCGAAGGAGACTAACGTGACCTCCCCTTACGCCAACCGCTTTTTCGTCCGCGCCGCCAGTGTGGCAACCCAAGTTCCTGCTGTCAGACAAATATTTACTGCCGTGTTGCTTCTGGCCGTTGTTCTTTTAGCGTTGCCCGCGATGGTCCAGGCCCAGAGCTACGTCTATGTGAATAACCAGGACGTGGCCAACTCCATCTCCGGCTTTGCTGTCTCTCCCGCCGGCGCGCTGTCTGAAGTTCCCGGATCACCGTTCTTGACCGGCGGCGTCGGGTTTACCGGCACCTGCTACGGACTTGACCGGATTGCCATCAGCGCGCCGAACAAGCTGTTGTTCGTTTCCAACAGTGGAGACCAGACGATCAGCGTGTTTCAGATCGATCCCGCGTCGGGGTCTCTGACGGCGGCGCCCGGCTCGCCTTTCGCCAGCGGGCTTACGCTGGATGCATGCAGCGGCATCTCGCTTGCCGCCACGCCGGACGGCAATTTCCTGATGGCTTCCAGCAATGGCCAGATTCAGACGTTTAATGTTGCGGCAAACGGAATCCTTACCCCTGCGGCCACCACGGCAAACTGCTGCTCACCCACGGTGGGAATGAAGATTGCCGCCAACGGAAACCTTCTGGCGGTCTCCAACGAGACCAGCGTTTCCGTCTACGCCATCAATGCCGACGGGTCCTTGACTGCCGTCACTCCCGGCTCGCCGTTTGCGCAGACCGGAACCGGCCTCATTTCCAGCATGGACTTCAGTTGTGCTGCTGACCGGCTTTACGCCAGCGAAGCTTCCTTCGGCTCATCTAGCATTACCGATGCGTGGTCCGTGGACGCAACTGGCGTCCTCTCACCCGTGGCCGGTAGCCCGTTCCTGGCTCCCGGGAGCGATTCCAACGCAGTTGTCCTCAGCCCGGACAACTCGCTGCTCTTCGTCAGTGACCAGTTCAGCAACAAGATCAACTCTTTTTCCGTGCATGCAGACGGCACTCTCGCCAGCCTCGGCAGCTTTGGCGGCGTAACCTCCGTCCATGTGCCGGCAGGACTGGCCACTGACGCATCCGGCAGCTTTGTCTTTGCCGCGGATGACACCTTCGGCGTCGCGGTATTCAAGATCAATGGCACCGGCAGCCTGACCGGTGTGGCTGACGTTGCAATCAACCGGGCCGGATCCATCCAGGGCCTGGCTGCTTATCCTCCGCGGAGCTGCGCCAGCGCCGACCTCGCTCTGACAGAAACCGCTTCGCCCTTAAGCGTCGAAGCAGGATCCAACGTTACCTACACGGTGACCATTACCAATAACGGACCGGCCGCGGCTTCGGCCACAATTGTGGACAATCTGCCCGCAGGGACGTCCATTGTTTCCTGCACCGCAACCGGCGGCGGGGTTTGCAGCTCCTCTTTCGCCAACCCCCACACCATCACGTTCGCTTCTCTGGCCAGCGGTGATGTACAGACCGTCACCATCGTCGCGCAGACCAGCACCGCGCTGCTCAATGGCGCTTCGGTCACCAACACGGTAAGCATTGGCAACAAGTCGGTCATTGATCCCGATCTAACCAACAACTCCGTCAGCGCCACCATCAGTATCACGGCGCAGCCCGGGCCGACGACTCTCACGGTTTCTCCGGCCACAGGCTCGTATGGCGGATTGGCAATTCTTACCGCAACATTGCGGAAGAGCTCCAACGGGGCAGGCGTGAGTGGCAAGTCGGTTGCGTTCACCCTGAATGGCGTTCCCGTCGGCACCGTGCTGACCAACGGCATCGGCGAAGCGATCCTTACCACCAGCGTTGCTGGCTTACCCTTGGGCGCCTACCCGGGAGCCGTCAGCGCCAGCTTTGCCGGCGACCCGCTCTTCAACCCCAGCAGCGGCTCGGCATCGCTGACCATCAACAAAGCGGTCCTGACCGTGATTGCCACCAGTTCCACCAAGGTCTATGGCGACCCCAATCCGGCCTTCACCTATGCCATCTCCGGTTTCATGAACGGGGACACTGCTTCCGTAGTCAGCGGGACAACCACCTGCAACGCCTCCACGGACGCAACCACTCCGGTAGGACGCTATCCGGTTACGTGCGACCTGGGCAGCTTGTCCGCCGCAAATTACACATTCACGGTCTTGCCCGGCACGCTGATCATCACTCCGGCGCCGTTGACGGTGGCCGCGGACAACGCCACCCGTATCTATGGCGATCCCAATCCTGTGTTCACCGGCACCATTACGGGTTTGCGGAACGGCGACGTTATCACAGCCAATTTCTTCAGTAACGCAACCGCATCCAGCCCGGTAGGGACGTATCCCATCCTGGCGACGTACAACGACCCGGCAGGCAAGCTCGTCAACTACACGCCCGTGGTTACTGGAACACTCACGATAACGCAGGCAACCCTGACGGTAACGCCTGACAATCAGTCGCGTCTCTATGGCGACGCGAATCCTGTGCTGACCGGCGTGATCACCGGCATCAGGAACGGAGACAAAATCACGGCAACTTATTCGACCACCGCTGTCCAGACCAGCCCAGTGGGAACGTATCCGATTACGGCTACGCTGGTTGATCCCGGGGCGCGACTGTCTAACTACAACGTGACGGTGAACACTGGCACTCTCACCATCAATCCGGCCCCGCTGACTGTCACTGCGGACAACGCAAGCCGGCTGTATGGCGATCCCAACCCGGTCTTCACCGGTACCATCGTTGGCATCAAGAACGGCGATGCGATCACGGCCACCTATTCCAGCCCTGCCACTCCCGCCAGCAGCGTGGGAACGTATCCCATCATTCCCGCTCTGGTGGACCCGACCGGCAAGCTGGGGAACTACACGGTGACCTCAATCAACGGCGTGCTCACCATTAGTCCGGCGCCCTTGAGCGTCGCCGCCAACAACGCCAGCCGTGTCTACGGCAATGCGAACCCGGCTTTCACGGGGACGATTACCGGCTTGAAGAATGCTGATCCCATCACGGCAAACTTCACCACCACGGGCACTCCGGCGAGCCCGGTGGGAACCTATCCCATCACGTTCGCATCGTTCAACGATCCAGCAGGGAAGCTGGGCAACTACACGGTGACGTCGATCAAGGATGGCACGCTCACCATCACCCCGGCGCCGCTTACAGTCACCGGATTCAACGGAACACGTCTCTATGGCGATCCTAACCCGGCCCCCACGATCACCGGCATCAAGAACGGCGACGCGATCACCGCCGGCTACGATGCCACTGCGCCTGGCCCAGCTACGCCTGCGGGAGGGACCTTCACGCTGGTTCCTGTTGTCAATCCATCCCCGGCGTTGAGCAACTACACCGTGACCATTCAGAACGGCCGGATTACCATCAACAAGGCGCCGCTCTCGGTGGTGGCCAATAGCTTCTCACGGCCCTTCGGTTCGCCCAACCCGACGCTGACTGGGACCATTACCGGGGTGAAGAACGGTGAGAACATCACCGCCAGCTTTACCACCACGGCGACGCAAACCAGCAACGCAGGAACCTTCACGATTACCGCGACGACGACGTTCAATCCCACGACTCTAAGCGCGAACTACACGCTGACCTCGAGCAACGGAACGCTGACCATTACCGCGGTCCCGTTGACCATCACGGCCAACAACCAGACCATTATTCTGGGTGGAGCGGTGGCAAACTCAGCCACCTATAGCGGCTTTGTGCTGGGCCAGACGCCTGCGAACCTCTCCGGCAATCTGAGCTGCAGCGCCGCCAAAGGCACGGGGAACGTGGGAACGTTCGCTCCTCCGAACGGCATCTCCTGCTCCGGACAGAGCTCGACCAACTACACGATCACATTTGTTCAGGGTACCGCGACCGTGCAGTACGAGCCTGCTGGGGTGAATTGCTCCAACGGCCCCGGACATGTGATCCTGGCGCCGATCAGCGCAGCTGGCACCACGACGTTCACCAAGGCCTCCACGCCTACCATTCCGGTACAGTTCCGGGTGTGCGGTGTGAGTCTGGCATCGGTGTCGTCATCCGGAGTGGTTTCCAGCTTCGTGCTCACCTCGGTCAACGGTACGCCGGCCAGCACTCCTGCTCCGCAAGGCGGTCCATTCGCCTTCGTGGGCGGCGCGCTTGCCAACGGCGCGGGTAACGCAGGCTGGCAGTTCAACCTCTCTACCAGCAACCTGACTGTGGGTAACACCTACGGGTATCAAATCAACCTGAACGACGGAACGTCGATCAGCTTCCAGTTCAAATTGCAGTAACCTCCCCCACCTGAAGGGCGGCGCAAGCCGCCCTTCACCACTTCGCTCTTGGTGAACTTCATGTTGATCATCAAGCGCATTTGTGCTGCTCGTGCAATCATCCCTGGAAACTTCGGTTCTGGTGGTTGGCGAATGCGGTGAAGGTCATTGCCTCCCCCGGAACGTCACGACCCCCGCTTCGTTGACGTTGCAACGGAAAGGAACTGCCCTGATTCGCAAACGCGACGGCGGACCCATGATCGCCTGGCGCGGACCCAACCCCGGACGGGCTGGCGGGAAACCGCCAGCCTTGTTTTTCTTGGGCGATGTCAGGTTTTGATTCAAAGAGCGATCTGATGAACAGGTCAGCCCTTTTTCTTCGTGGCCGGCGCTTTCTTGGTTGCGGGTTTGGTTGCCGGAGCAGAGGCGGGAGCGCCTTCACAATAGCGCAACGTAGCTGCGGGTGTACCTGCGCCTTCCACGATCGTCACCACAAACATCCGGTCATATTCATTGGCGGCGATCTCCGGCACCTTCCCCGCCTGCAGACGCGCTAGGACAAAAGGCAAAGTATCGCTGTGCCCGACAACAACTATGTTGCCGGTGCCGGCATAGGCCAGATTGCGGATCAGGGTGTTGGGGTCTTTTGCCGGAATGACTGACGGCGTCAGTTTCAGCGCCTTGGCCAAAGGCGCGGCGGTTTGCTGCGTCCGCTTGGCATCCGTGACGTAAATCTGCTTGATCCCTGCTTCTTTCATCATTTTAGCCAGGCACTCGGCCCGCTTCTCCCCGGCCGGGTTCAAAGCGGGATCGGGGCCAGAGGAGACTTGTTCGGCATGTCGAACCAGAAAGATCGTATGGACGTTTTGCGCCGCTGCCAATTGGCACATCAAGCCCGCGAAAATGACAGTAAGAAACGTATGTCTTAACTTCACCTTTTTCGTCCCTCCTTGACCTCATTACGTTTGTACCATTTCTTGCGCGTTTTTTGACAGTGGAAAGTGGGTTCGGTAGTGGGTCAGTTTAGACTGACCCACTACCCGTATCAGCGTCTAGCGATTCGCGCGGGCCTACAGGCAGACGGTCAGCCGGTTCCACTTTCAGATTCCGTTGTGGAGCCGTCGCCATGCGGGATACTGCTGGTCTTGGGCTGTCTGCGCAGCAGAACGGCATCAGGTGATTGCCTTATCGCGGAAGAGTCGCCGCACGCAGCGTCCGGCAAGGCCTGCCGGAATTTATGTTACGATAACCCATCCCCATCTCACTTTCATTCGTCACCAAAGGAAGGTATTTTTTGAATATGTTCCAAGTTCTCGTGATGATCGGTGTCTTAGCTGCACCTGTACTGGCCCAGCCGCAGGCCCCTGCATCGAGTGATGCAAAGGCGCAGAGCGGGCAGAATTCGCAGACGCCCGCAGGCGCTCCGGGGACGGCCACGCCGCCGCAGCCGCTTCAGCCGCCGCAACCGGTTGCCCCGGATGCCGCTGTGGTTACGATTCACGGCCTTTGCCCTGACGGCCAAGGCAAATCGGGGCAGTCTGATTCGTGCTCTTTGGTATTGACACGGGCGCAATTTGAAACCATGGTCGCCTCCATCAACGTTTCTAACCAAACCTACACGGAGCCCGCGCTGCGTAGTCTGGCCTCGGGGTTCGTCACAGTGCTGGCTCTAGCCGATGCCGGCGAAAAAGAGGGAATCGAAAAAGATCCGCGTTTCCAGGAGTTGATGAAGGTCACGCGCAAGCGTGCTCTCGCGGACGCTTATCGCCGTTTTCTGCAGGAGAAATACGGCAACCCTGCGCCCGAAGAGATCGCCGAATACTACAAGCAGAACATCCATCAATTTGAGCAGGTGAAGATTGACCGCATTCTGGTCCCCAAAGTGAATCCCAAGCGGTCGCAGGAGAACCGCGCGGAATTCGAGAAGAAGGCGCGTCAGTTGGCCGGCGAGATTCGCGAGCGGGCGGCCCGAGGCGAAGACATGAACTCGCTCCAGATAGAAGCCTATAAATCACTCGGGCTTGTTGATTCCCAGCCTCCTCAAGTGGAAGTGAATACCAGCCGAAAAGGCGTCTTGTTGCCGGCAGTGGAACAGAAAATCAATGCTCTCAAGCCTGGCGAAGTCACCCCGGTTGAGGCTGAACCGTCAGGATTCAACATCTATAAGCTGCGTGCCAGAAACACGGTTCCGCTTGAAACGGCCAAGGCCCAGATTGTCCGCGAGCTCTCCCAGAAAAACATTGACGCTGCTATGAAGGCCGTGACCAGCCGCGTGCATGCCGACTTCAACGAGGATTTCTTTAAACCCCACACCACGGGACCCGCACAAAAGCCCCGCCTGCCGTCCGGGACAGCGCAAGAAAGATAGGCGCTCTGGCGACACCAGACGTTGAGTGTGAGAAATCAAGCCGGGAGGCTTCAAGTGCCCTCGCCAATAATAAGGACGTCACTTTGAGAAGGTCGCGCGCCGAGGGCATTCAGCCGCGCGGCACTTCGCCCAAGCGGACTTATGAGGAGTCTAGGTCCCTTTTGACGATCACGGTACATTAGCCGACTTCCCGCTACTAATCGTAGTAAGCCGGCATCGAATCACTCCCGTGGCCGGCAAACCTCTCAGCGATGGCTCGATTCCGGGGTTTGTTCCTCATCGATCCTGAAGCCCAGGCAACACACTCGAAATGACACGTAAGAGTTGTTAAGCGGCCACGTCGCCTTTTTTCTTCGAGCGCGAGTTCGAGATTGTCATGCGTCTCGTCATCATTGGGATTGATGGGCAGCGCCGCCCGGAACTCAGCGATTGCGCCCCTACAAATCACCCTTTTCCGAGAGAATAGCCGAGAATAGCATGGTAGTCGCGCGCCATGGCATCATTGGGATCGATGCGCAGCGCCGCCCGGAACTCAGCGATTGCGCCCTCCTCATCACCACTAAGCACGAGCGCAGCACCGAGGTTGCTATGCGCCTTGGCAAGATTAGGATCGATGCGCAGCGCAGACCGGTATTCTGCGATTGCACCCTCCAGGTCACCCTTTTTTTGCAGGAGCGCAACACCGAGGTTGACATGCGCCTTGGTATCTTTGGGATTGATGGACAGGGCGGTTCGGTATTCTGCGATTGCGCCCTCCAGATCACCGATTTTCCCGAGCCCGATGCCGAGGTTGGTGTGCACCTCGGCAAGATTAGGATCGATGCGCACCGCCATACGGAACTCAGCGATCGTGCCCGCTAGATCTCCTTTTTTGTTGAGCATGGCACCGAGGCCGGCATGCGCGCTGGCATCATTGGGATCGATGCGCACCGCCATCCGGAACTCAGCGATTGCATCCTCCACATCACCCTTTCCCCCAAGCAAAATACCGAGGTTGCCATGCGCCTCGGCATCATTGGGGTTGATGCGCACTGCGGTGCGGTATTCGGCGAAGGAGCCTTCCGTGTCACCCCTTCGTCCAAGGGCAAAGCCGAGGCGGTGATGCGCGTTGCCATCATTGGGATTGATGCGCAGCGCAGTTCGGTATTCAGCGATTGCGCCCTCCATATCGCCCCTCATCTGGAGCGTTGCACCGAGGTTGCTGTGCGCCGCGGCATCATCGGGGTTGATGCGCAACGCAGCCTGGAATTCTACGATCGCGCCCTCCAGGTTGCCTCTCATCTGGAGCGTTGCACCGAGGTTGCTGTGCGTGTTGGCATCATTGGGATTGAGGCGCAGCTCAGCCCGGTATTCAGCGATTGCGCCCTCCATATCTCCCTTTGCCCCAAGTGCGAAGCCAAGGTCGCTGTGCGTCTCAGCACGATCAGGATCGATGCCCAACGCAGCCCGGTATTCTACGATCGCGCCCTCCAGGTCGCCGCTCATCCGGAGCGCTGCACCGAGCTGGCAATGCGCCTTGGCATCATTGGGATTGATATGCAACGCAGCCCGCAATTCGTCGATTGCACCCTCCAGATCACCCTTTGTCCCGAGCACGCAGCCGAGGTAGAAATGCGCCTCACCATCATGAGGATTGATGCGTAGCAGGGCCTGAAATTCTGCGATGGCGCCCTCCAGGTCACCCTTTCGTACAAGGGCGAGACCGAGCTGCAAATGCGCCTTGGCATGGTTAGGATTGATGCGCAGCAGGGCCTGAAATTCTGCGATGGCGCCCTCCAGGTCACCCTTTCGTACAAGGGGGAGACCGAGGTGGAAATGCGCCATGGCATGGTTAGGATTAATGCGCAGCAGGGCCTGATATTCAGCGATTGCGCCCTCAACATCACCCCTCATCCCGAGAATATCCCCGAGGTGGCCATGCGGTTCGGCATAATCGGGATCGATGCGCATCGCAGCCCGGAATTCAGCGATTGCACGCTCCAGATCACCCTTTGTTCCGACCGCGATGCCAAGGCTGTTGTGCGCCTCGGCAAGATTGGGATTGATGCGCAGCGCGGCCTGGTATTCTGCGATGGCGCCTTCCCAATCGCCCTTGTCATGAAGTGCGCGACCAAGTTTGGAATGCGCACTGGCATGATCGGGATTGATGCGCAGCGCGGCCTGGTATTCTGCGATGGCCCCTTCCAGATCGCCCTTGCCCTGAAGCATGAGGCCAAGGTTGTTGTGCGCTTCGGCAAGATCGGGATTGATGCGCAACGCTACCTGGTATTCTGCGATGGCCCCTTCCAGATCGCCCTTGTCATAGAGCGCGCTGCCAAGTTTGGTGTGCGCCCGAACCTCATTGGGATTGATGCGCAGCACAGCCCGGAACTCAGCGATGGCGTCCTCCACATCACCCTTTTCCTTGAGCGCAACACCGAGATTGTAATGCGTGTTGGCATTGTTGGGATTGATGCTCAGCGCGGTTCGGTATTCTGCGATTGCGCCCTCCACATCACCCTTTTCCTTGAGCGCGAAGCCGAGGTTGCCGTGCGCCTCGGCGATATTAGGATTGATGCGCAGCGCCGCCCGGTATTCAGTGATTGCGCCCTCCAGGTCACCGTTTTCCCAGAGCGCGAAGCCGAGGTTGAAATGCGCCTCGGCAAGATTAGGATTGATACGCAGAGCGGCGCGGTATTCAGCGATTGCGCCTTCCACATCACCCTTTTGACCGAGCGCAACACCGAGGTTGTTATGCGTCTGGACATCGTTGGGATTGATGTGCAGCGCCGCCCGGTATTCAGTGATTGCGCCCTCCAGGTCACCGTTTTTCCAGAGCGCGAAGCCGAGGTTGAAATGCGTCTCGGCAAGATTAGGATTGATACGCAGAGCCGCCCGGTATTCAGTGATTGCGCCTTCCACATCACCCTTTTGACCGAGCGCAACACCGAGGTTGTTATGCGCAGGGGCATAATTGGGATTGATGCGCAACGCAGCCCGGTATTCTGCGATTGCGTCCTCCTGGTCACCCTTTGCCCTGAGCGCGGCACCGAGGTTGACATGTGTCTCGACAAGATCGGGATCGATCCGGAGCACGGCGCGGTATTCCGTGATTGCTCCCATCATGTCGCCTTTGGCAAAGAGGGCATTGCCAAGAGTGAAGTGTTCCTCTGCCGTGCTCATCTCGGGCAAAACTCTCCTTCCTTGACTGTTGCTACTGTGCCATGCGGGGGTAATGGCGGCGCGGCCTAGGCTATCACAGGTCTGGCGATATCGGTATGGGAATGGCCCACAGGTCTGAGTTCCATCAACCTGCAAGTCAAAAACGCTTCGCCTCGTCTCTTTCTATTGACAGGTGTGAAATGAGCGTTCGCGTCCAAACTCACGTGATCAGAACGTTTGCGTTCGATTACTCCCCAGAAACGGTCAAGGGTGGAGAAATTCCTCTGGATCGGTCATGGTCCGCAAACGCCCGCGAAACGGGCTTCTGGGAAATGACGGACGAGATTAGTCTGCCGAGACACTTTCGCGTCCCAGCAGCCGGTTTCATTTCACTCTGACCTGACCTGTGGCTACCTGCATTCCCGGTGCGCGAATATACGGCTTTCCGGCCCATTCAAGCACACAGTCATCTTAGGGCAGGCAGGGCTATTACGAATCGTAGCGCCATATCTTCCATCCACAATCGCAAAGGAAAACGGGCCGCGAAGCGGGGCCCGTTGTTCAATTGAAGGTTTAGAGTTTTTCCGGGTTGCCGAGATGCGGTTGCACCCCGGCAGTCCAGAAGCCTGTTATCTCGGTCTGATGGTCAAAGTAACGGAGTTAGGCAGAGTATCGGTGCCACCAGGGCCAAACGATACTGTACCGGTAGTTAACAACGTTTGTCCTGACGTGCCGGCCGCCGCCGTCACATTGACGGTGACGATCATGGTTTGTGGCGGTTTCGCGCCGTTTTTGGTTGAGCCACCCAGACTGGCGGTGGTGCAGGTGACAGTGCCGCCGTTGGCGGGAAGAGCCGGTCCGCCGCAGACTGCCACGCCGCCATTGTTCACGGTAGCGGTGACGCTGTTAATGATCAGGCCAACTGGCACCACATTGGAGAACGCGACGTTCTGCGCGGTTGTGGTGGTTGTGTTGCTGATGGTCCAGGTGAGGTTTCCAGCCTGCCCAATGTTGGGCCGGGGATTCTGGGCGACGCCAGCGACGGAGATCGCGGCACTAGCACCTCCGCCGGTTGCTGCGGTTGTTGTCGTCTTGCTGGCGGTGGTGGGAACCAGGGCAGTACCAGCAGCGTCTGTTCCGGTGACCGTCGCCGAGTTGGTGATGGTCTGGCCTTGCATCTGCACGATGACGTTGACTCTGGCTACGGCGCCTGGAGCCAAATCACCCACAGTGCAGTTCGCAGTAACCACGCCCGCGCCTCCGCTCGTGCACACTCCCGGTCCGGTTGCGGACAGGATGTTCGCTATCGGCAGGAGAGTTACACCACCTGAGCCGCTGACGGCATTAATGCCGGCTTGCGAGTAGGTAAAGGTTGTGGCCGTAAGGCCGCTCGTAACCGCGAATGTGCCGTTGAAGGAAGGATCGGTCACACCTGCAATGGTCACGGTTTGGCCAAAGCCGAAGAAGGTTGGATCGACGGTGGTTACAGTCACAACGCCGTTTAACCGCGAAATCGACGAAATGCTCGCCGCCACGGTGCTCAGCGTGTCTGCCACGGAGATGTTGGACGCCGGGAAATTCGACGTGTTGGTAATGGTGATGGTATAGGTCACTGGCGACGGCGGGGTCGTTCCAGTGGACGGGCCGCCCATGGTAACCGTTAAAGTCGGCGTGTTGGCTGCCGAAGGAATGACCGCATTGGAGGGCGCCGATTCAGCGCTGTTTCCGGCAATGTTGGTCGCGTGCACAGTGAAGGTGTAGGAATGACCGTTGATCAGACCGCCGATCAACACGCTATCAGTATTCGAGCCGAACGCGGGCGGCGGCACGCCTACTGAGACCCCGGTAGGAACACCGGCATCCAGTACGCTCACCGTGTAGCTGGTAATGGGTGAACCTCCGTTGCTGGCCGAAACCGTCCAGCTCACGAACGCCTGCGTATCGCCTGCAACGGCCGTCGCGCCGGTGGGTGCGCTGGGCACGCCGATGCCCGGGGGCGTAGCGATGTTGCTCTGGATTGAAAGCGCGCTGGTTCCCGTGGCATTGGTGGCCGAGACTTGGAAAGCGTAAGAAACGCCGTCGGTCAGGCCGGGGATCAGGAGCGAAGTGGGCGGGTAGATAGAGCCCGCCGCTGGGTTGACAACGATGTCAGCCAGAGGCGCGCCGACGGAGATAAAGCTGTTGTGTACGGTGTAGCTGGTTACCGGCTGGGCAACCTGCGCCGGACTCCAACTCAGGGTAATTTGCGATTCGCCGGCCACCGCTACAACATTCAACGGCGTTCCCGGAGCAGCAGGTCCTGCTGAGGTCTGCGTTGTCTGCCACCAGCGGCCATTGCCAATGGCGGCTGCATTAACAGCAATGACTGGATCCTCGGCTGAGTACGCAATCAGGTTGGCGGGGTCGGTTCCGTCCACCACCATGGCGTTCATGGCCGCGAGCGGCGGATTGGGCAGCGGGTCAACCAGGTAAGTCAAATCAAAGGTGGAGCCGGCCAGTCCCTGGGCAATGTTGCCTACCCAAGCGACTTGGCTTCCCACGCCGTAATAGAGATTGTTGCCGTTGATGGCGGGATAGAACTGATCGCCGGCCAGGCTGACTGTGGGGCCTACCTGGGGCAGTATGGGTATCACCGTGCCATTCGCCGTGCTGCATGCCGCAAACGGAGGAACCAGACAGGTGGTATCGGCATTGGGGATCACGAACGGAGAAGTGCCGTCGCCCGAAAACAAGTTGTGGCCCAGAAAGGCCAAACCGTTGCTGGATGCGCCATCCGGACTTGTGGCCACCAGTTGCTCGAGCTGCGCACAGGTGCCAAAGCCGAACTCGGTGGCGGTGGCTGGGCTGTTAAAGCGAAGGATGTCGCCGCTGTCCAGGAATCCTACCCAGATGTCCCCCAACGGGCTCATGGCCAATCCGTTAGGCGTTGTGCCGGTCCCCAGAAACGGGCAACCTGAACCGCCAAGAAATGCCCCTCCTCTCCTAACGCCCGAGCCGCCAGCCAGCGTAAAGGCGGAGGTGAGGTCCAGCATGCCGTGACCGCCGTCAGCCGAAGGATCGAAGCCGATGCGAATCACGCCTTGGCTGGCGCTGTTGTTGTCAACGAAATAGAGGAAGTGTCTTGCTGCGTCATAGGCGAACTGGCCGCCGAAAGGTATTGGAGCGCCCGCCCGGTTGATGTTATACGAACAGGTCAACATATTGATGTCCCAGGGCCCTGGGGCGTCAATTTCTGGATCCATGCGGCATGGACCGGCGAAGCTATCCCCCACCCACAAATGGCGCACGGGCCGGCCGGTGAACTGGCTGATCGCCGCACCTTGCAGGACGATGCCGCCCACTGGGCCGGTGTTTACGGTGTTCGCAGTTCCACCTGAGAACTCAATGGTATTGGTGGTTGGGGCCACAGGTGTTTGCGCGCTGGCTGTGAGTGCGGCGAACGCAAGAAGAATTGTGAGGCAGAACCAAACGCGGGCCGAAATGCGCCGCCCGCAGCATACGCCTGGCTCGGCGGCTGTCCGTGTCGAGGTATTCATTTTTGCCTTCCCGTCCTGGGCTCATGGCCCAAGGATCGTTTCGAATTGGCAAGGCATCATCCGTTGTGTTTAAGAAAGGCTGTCTTCTTAGAGACAACCATTCACGCCGCCACACCTCAGCGCACGTAAGCTCGAGCCTTCTGCCAGCGCCGTGACCTGTGAAAGCCGGAAGGAGCAGGACAGGGCGCAAATCAGCGAAAGCTCGCTCATTAAGGTTTTAGGCCGGAAGGATTAGAGGGCGATTGATTGTGGATTAAAATCTCTAATGTTCGGTCCTGGACATACGTATCGCCCGGCTCTGGCGCACGCAACCTTATGAATCAATGGACTGGACCGTCTTAATCTGACGCGGAGTTGCCGGACTTCCGGGTCTTATCGGCTGAAGAGCAATGGTTTTACCGGGAATTTTCCCGTTCCACTTTTATTTTCAGGCTGTCTTCAGCGAACCTTGAGAATGATGTCCGCGTCGAAGATGTCGGGCTTGCCGTCACGAATGTAGGGGCGAAAACTCCACTGACGCAGTGCGCGATCACCCGCCGTGAACAGCCGGGAAGACACATTGTTGGGATTTTGGACTCCGACGACTTTTCCGTGCTCATCCACTGAGGCCCGCAATGTGAATGTTTTTCTGGCGGAAGGCTTGCCGGGTGACGCTTGGGCCTCCACCACCCGCGTGGCCAGCTTGCGGGCCTGGCTGTCATTCAGCACGGGAACGGGATCCAGCGTGGAGGCAAAAGCAAGCGTCAGCACTGATTCCATCTGCATGGGGACGCCGTTCACGTACGGCTGGAACCGCCAGCGCAGTAGCTGGTCGCGCGCCGCGTCGCTGACTTCAGGATTGTCAGAGCCCACAAGCCACGCTTCGCGCACGTGGCCGCTGCGGTCTGCGGAGATGTAGAGCGTCACTTGCCCTGAGGCTTTGCCCCTGCGCACCACCGGCCACTTGAGGTCAGGAGCATCCACGATGAGCCTGCGCGCGGTATCTTCCCCCACCTCCACGTTTTTCAGCATCTGTGCCGGCGGAGTTGGCTGGTCCACAAGAAAAAGTTGTTCGTCCGCCTTCGCGGCGGCCTGCAACTCCACGATCTCAGCGCTAATCGTTGTGCCAGGCCGGGGGCTAAGGATGACCCGTCGCGCAACCTGCTTCGCGCCGAATGGTCTATAGTCCTGAAACTCTGCGCGATAACCCGGCGTAGACACGGCCTTGAGCAGACCGTCCTTGCCCCGAAAGCAGAATGCCAATTGCAGGGTGGACTGCGCTGGAGGAACACCAGAGTGTGTTTGTAGGTTGAGGCAGGCGGTGGATTGCGTCGAATCGCCGGGCAAGTCCACTCGCCCAGCCAATCGTTTCAGCTGTTCCAGCATTGGCAGGGGATCAAAAATGGCGGTAATCAGATCATGCAGCCAAAAAGGATAATAGTCACCGGTGTTCTGCTCGGAAACCTTATCGCCATTCACGATCAGCACCTGGGAAAAGCCTGGCGACTGGATCGTGCGGCGCCACTTGGTGGGCGAGAGCCAATATTCTTCCACGTCGGCCCGGTAGTCCGAATGCGGGTTTCCAGCTTCAGCGATTGTTGCCTTGAGATGAAAAGGCGGGCTTCCTGGCAGGGTCAGTTGCGATTGCTCCACAGCATGTTGCGCGGCCTCGGCAATAGAAACGATCTTATCGGCCGGCAGACCATGAGCTACAGGGGAAATCATCAAGCCCAGCAACAGGAGAGCAGCTGATCGCATAGAACCACATATTCAGCTGGCGGGACGCAGAGTGTCAACCCAGTCTCACGTCAAAGTAATAATGATGCGGAATCAGTACCCATCAAGTCATTGCCGCAACCTCTCTTGCCCCACGGAGAGGTTCAATACCACCTTTGTGCGCCTGAAATGAGAATTCTTAATGAGCCCCTAATGCTCTCTTAAGCTTGACCCCTTAACGTAGAGTGCGGCAAGTCTCTTAGAGAGAACTCGCGCCTTCTTGCGTTTGTGCAGGGGGCTGGAGTTCTTCCGTTCTGGCAAAGAGCTAAACACCTCGGCATCAACGTCAACGATCATCGCTATCGTTAATGTTCTGCGGCGAGGTTTTTTGCCCTGTAGGCATTAGCCTGCAAGGGCCAGGGGAATGCGGCACAACGCGGTACGGCACGGTTTGGCAAGAAGGTCCTATCCTCCCCCAAAGCGTCGCAGCCGCAACTGGGGTTCGGAAAGAGCGAGGGCGGCCAGGCTCCTCTCTGGGCATCACCTCGCGTACCGGACCCGGCAGGGTGCCACGATTCCCGCTTGAACTGCGCGCACGCGCGGTTCCTCCGAAGAGGCTGGCGATGTGCCCCGCCAGCCTCTTTCTTTATCTTCAAGGACCCAACTTTCGCCAAGGCCAGCTCCCGGCGTGCGTGACCTAGACCCAATTTGGCCGTTGGACGTGGGGTTGGATGTTATCTTTGTGATGGCGATGATTGCGCGGCGTTCGACCCCGGGAGACCATGTCTATCAACGTTCTCAAAGAGCTTTTTGAGCAGCATTTCCACTTGCCGGTCGGGCAGGTGCAGCCGCTGCAGGGCCAATTGGGAGGCTCCGGACGCAACATCATCCGCCTAGCCAGCGGAGACGTGAGCGCGGTCGGCATTCTGTATGGCGTGCGCGAAGAGAACGTTGCTTTCATCGAATTCTCCAGGCATTTTCGGCGGCTGGGCTTGCCGGTGCCGGAAATCTACGCCGAAGATTTGAGCCAGGGCGCGTATCTGGAAGAGGACCTGGGTGACACCACGCTGTTTGAATTTCTCTCGAAGAACCGCGCGGGCGATATCGTCGCTCCCGCCGCGGTGGAAGCATACCGCAAGGTCCTTTCCGCGTTGCCGCGCTTTCAGATCGAAGCCGGCCGTGAACTGAACTACCAGGTGTGTTATCCGCGTGGCAGCTTTGACGCCCAGTCCATTGCCTGGGATTTGAATTATTTCAAGTATCACTTTCTTAAGCTCGCCGGAATCCCTTTCAACGAGCAGGCCCTGGAAGACGATTTTGCCAGGCTGACCGAGCTGTTGCTGAGCGCAAGAGGCGATTACTTTCTCTATCGGGATTTCCAATCACGCAACGTGATGCTTCGGGAAGGGAAGCCGTTTTTCCTGGACTATCAGGGCGGACGCAAGGGCGCGCTGCAATATGACGTCGCGTCTCTGCTCTATGACGCCAAGGCGGACCTTCCGCCCCAGTTGCGTCAGCAACTACTCGATCACTATCTGAGCGAGGTTGCTGGTTTCATCGCGATAGATCGCGAAGCTTTCATGCGGCCCTACTATGGCTACGTGTACGTCCGCATCATGCAGGCGCTGGGCGCGTATGGCTTTCGTGGCTTCTTTGAGCGCAAGTCGCATTTTCTGCAGAGCGTACCCTACGCCCTGAAAAACCTGCGCTGGCTGCTGGACCACGTGGAACTCCCCGTCGCCCTGCCCGCGCTGATGGCCGCGTTCGAAAGCATTGTGGCATCGGAACAATTACAGGAGCTGGCCGCAAAAACAGAACCTGTCAGCCCTGCTGCTTTGCAGAAAACGCCGGGCCTACGCCGCGAAACGGAAGATCTCGTCGTGCGGATTTCCAGTTTCTCTTTTCACCAGGGTGGTCCGCCAAAGGACGAAACCGGGCATGGCGGTGGATTCGTCTTTGACGCTCGCAGTCTTCCCAATCCCGGAAGGGAAGAGCGCTTCAAAGCCCTTACCGGCAAAGACGCGCCAGTCATTGACTATCTCAGCCAACAGCAGAGCGTGGATCAGTTTCTGGACAACGTGATGTCCCTGGTGGATGCCAGCGTGACCGAGTACCAGCATCGCGGCTTCAAGAGTCTGACGGTGTCGTTCGGGTGCACCGGCGGGCAACATCGCTCGGTGTACCTGGCGGAACAATTGGCGCAGCGTTTGCGCTGCCGGCAGGGCGTAAAAGCCGTGGTGCGTCATGTTCAACTGGAGAAGCTGGAATTTGAAAAGCCGGAACTGGGGAAGCCAGGCCGATGAAAGCCATGATTCTCGCCGCCGGGCTGGGTACGCGGTTGCGGCCGCTCACCGACCAGCGTCCCAAGGCGCTGGTGGAAGTCGGCGGCCGCACGCTGCTGGACATCACTCTCTCCCGCCTGCGCGACTCCAGGATTCGCGAAGTGATCATCAACGTGCATCACTTTGCTGACATGGTCATCGAGTACCTCAAAGCCCATCATGACTTTGGCATGCGGATTGAAATCTCCCGCGAAGACGACCTGCTCGATACCGGCGGCGGCTTGAAGAAAGCCGCTTGGTTTTTCATCGAAGGTCCCCGCGGAAGCGACGCGCCCTTCATCGTGCACAACGTGGATGTCGTCAGCACCATTGACCTAGTGCGTCTGGCGGAATTTCACGCGCAGCAACGGGCGTTGGCGACGCTGGCCGTCCAGGAACGCGAGACCTCGCGTTACTTGCTCTTCGATGAGCTTGGACTCTGTGGCCGCCGAGCGGGCCGCGACCAGGAACCCGAAATGATTCGGGCTGCGGCGAATCCGCAAGCGCTGGCGTTCACCGGCATCCACGTGATCTCTCCGCGTCTTCTGTCCATGATGGACGAGCGAGGCGCGTTCTCCATCATTCCCGCGTATTTGCGTATGGCAGGCCAGGGAGAAAAGGTCGTCGCGTTTCGCGCGGACGAATATTATTGGCGCGATCTGGGCAGACCAGAGAATGTGGCGCTGGCCGAACAGGAAATGAAGCAAAAACTTCTATGAACCAGGCGCGAGCGTACTCCTGGCACGCGCGCGGTATATTATCTCCACCATGGCAGAGTTCCCCATAGACCAGGTTCGCGCTGCGTTCCCCGCGCTGCAAGAAGACTTCATCTTCTTTGATAATGCGGCGGGCGCGCAGTCACCCCAGACCGTACTCAACGCCGTGGCCAATCATCTTCTGCATCGCAATGTTCAACGGGGCGGCCGCTACCGGCAGTCGCGGGAGGTGGACGAAGCCATCGCGCAGGCCCGCGCCAGCGTCGCTCTGCTGGTGAACGCCCGCCATCCCGACGAAATTTCCTTCGGTATGAACGCCACCTCGTTCATGCGGCTCATCAGCATCGCCATTGGTCAGTCTCTGACAGATCGCCGTGAAGTCATCGTGACCGACCTTGACCACGAAGCCAACATCGCCGTCTGGCTGGCACTAGAGCGCGAAGGCGCCAAGATCCTATGGTGGCATTTCAGAGATGATGGCCGCTTGCATCCTGAAGACCTGGAGCAGTTGCTCTCGCCGCGAACGCGCATCGTGGCTTGCACGCTGGCTTCGAACGCTATTGGGTCCATCCTTAATATTGCTGAGGTCTCCAACTGCGCTCATGCTGCCGGAGCCGAAGTTTTCGTGGACGCCGTGCATTATGGCCCGCACGGGACCATGGATGTTCAAGCCTTCGATTGCGATTACCTGGTGTGCTCCGGTTATAAGATCTTTTCTCCCCACATGGGATTTCTTTGGGGACGCCGCGAAACGCTCAATGCTCTGCCCACCTTCCGTGAAGATTTTGTGCCTGACACCACTCCCGCCAAGCTGGAGATTGGCACGTACATCTATGAAAACGTCGCCGGCATGGATGCCGCGGTGCGCTACCTGGAAGATCTTGGACGCCTCATCAACCCCGCCGCAACTTCCCGGCGCGCCGCGCTGGTCGCTTGCACTGAGGCCATCCGCGACTACGAGGCGCAACTCTCGCGTGCCATGCTGGACGCGCTGGCGAGTGTGAAGGCGACCGTGTATGGCGTTACCGCGAATGACCGGATATCGTACCGGACGCCGACGCTGTGCTTTAATCTTCCCGGCATTTCACCGGACAAAGTCACTGAAAAGCTGGCGTTGCAGAATATCGGCGTGCGCGATGGCCACATGTATTCGCCGCGGCTGATGAAGCGCTTGGGGCTTACCAAAGAGAGTGGCGCAGTCAGAGCGTCGCTGGTGCACTACAACACGCTGGAAGAGGTGCGCAGATTCGGCAGCGCGCTGGACCAAATCAATCGCGGACGTGTTGGCAAATCATGACCGATCCCGAGCGCTCCCAACCCATCGCCGCTGCCGGACTTGTTGAGCCACTTCCGGCGACCGAACCCGAAGGCCTCCACCGCCGGCTGGGCCAACGGCAGCTCGCCATGATGGCCATTGGCGGCGCCATCGGCGTTGGTTTGTTTCTGGGAAGCAGCGTCACTATTCGCCTCGCCGGGCCCGCCGTCATTCTCTCTTACATTCTGGGCGCAGGCATCGCGCTGATCATGTCCTATGCGCTGACGGAGATGGCGGTTGTCCATCCGGTGGCCGGCGCATTCGGAGTTTACGCGGAGAAATACCTCAATCCCTGGGCGGGGTTCTCCGTCCGCGCCACCTACGGCGTCGCGCAGATCATTGCCATTGGCGCCGAGGTCACCGCCGCCGGCATCTACATTTCTTTTTGGTTCCCGCATGTGCCGCAATGGATCTGGGTGGTGTTGGTTTCAGCCGCCCTGGTGGCGCTCAATGCCATGCAGGTGAACCGCCTGGGTGAGTTTGAATACTGGTTTGCCATGATCAAAGTGGCGGCCATCCTGGCTTTCATCATCGTAGGGCTGGCGTTGATTTTTGGTTTTGGCGTTGGCCAAGGACGCCATGCGCTTGGCCTGGCCAATTTGACGCAGCACGGCGGGTTCTTGCCGAATGGATGGAAGGGGGTTTGGCTCTCGCTCACCATCACCGTCACCAGTTATATGGGCGTGGAAATCATCGCGGTCACCGCGGGCGAAGCCGAGCGTCCGGAAGTTACGATTCCGCGCGCCATGCGGAACATTGTTTACCGGCTCATTGGGTTCTACGTCCTGGCGATTGCCATCATGGTGACGATGGTCCCCTGGAACCAGACCGGCGGGTCGTCCGCCCTTTCCGGCAGTCCATTTGTGACCGCGTTTGCCGCGGCGCGCATACCCTTTGCTGCCGCCATTATGAACTTTGTGGTGCTCACGGCCGCCCTCTCCAGCGTGAACACCAACCTTTATTTGGCGACGCGCATGCTTTTCTCTCTTGGCCGCGAGGGCTATGCCCCGGCATGGATGAAGATGGGCAAGGTAAGCAGCAACGGAGTACCGCATCGCGCGCTGCTGGCTTCAACCGCGGGAATCATCATGGCTATCGTGCTTGCGCTCAAAGCGCCTAAAAACGCATTCCTTATTCTCTATGGGGTCGCCGTGGCGGGAATGCTTTTTGTCTGGCTGGTGATTCTCAACACACATTTGCGTTTTCGCAAGGCGCTCAGCCCTGAACGTCTATCAAATTTGCCGATGCGTCTGCGTGCCCATCCATTCTTCACCGTTCTCGGAATTTTGTTGCTCCTCGCTATCGCCGCTACAACTTTTTTTGTTGACGGCATGCAATGGTCCGTACCGCAGTTTTTGGTTTTCCTCGCGATCATCTCGCTTTCATACCTACGCAGCCGGCGCGCGGGGAACGCGAGATGATCGAAGCCAGCGAAGAACTCTACTCTTCGCTTCGCCGGAAATTCAAAGGTGTCTTGCTGCGTCCCGCCGACAGCGGTTACGACGACGCGCGTCTCATTTGGAACGGCATGTTTCATCGCACGCCAGGTTTGATAGCCCGTTGTGTAGACGCCAGCGATGTGCAAAGCGCGATCCGGGCCGCGTCTGACGTCGGAATTCTTACCGCCGTCCGTTGCGGCGGTCACAGCCTTGCCGGCTTCAGCACGTGCGAAGACGGCTTGGTCATTGACCTGGCGAAGTTGCGCCAGGTTACGGTTGATCCCGAAGCGCGTCGGGCGCGCTTCACCGGCGGCTGTCTGCTGGGATCGGTTGATGTCGCAACACAAAAAGCAGGACTGGTGTTTCCCTCCGGCGTGGTCTCTCATACCGGCGCTGCTGGACTGGTTCTGGGCGGAGGGACGGGCTGGCTCACCCGGCGATTCGGATTGTCATGCGATAACGTTGAAGGATTCACTCTGGTGACTGCAGATAGTTCCATCGTTCGCGCGAATGCAAAAGAGAATGCAGACTTGTTCTGGGCGCTGCGTGGAGGCGGCGGGAACTTCGGTGTGGTGACAGAGTTTGAAGTGAAGCTGCATCCCCTCACGTCAGTGGTGCTGGCTGAAGGACTGACCCCCGAAGCCGGCATTCGTCCGCTGCTGGAAGACTGGCGCGATTTCATGGCCGAGGCCCCGTTCGACTTAAAGTGGAACATCAACCTTCGTCTAGCGACGCAAACAAACAAGGTGCCTGCGCAGCTTCGCGGACGGCCCGTCGCCAGCAATTCTTTGATCTGGTCCGGCGAGCCCGAAGCTGGGCGCAAGTATTTGCAACGCGCACTTTCCCTGTGCAGCAAGGATTCCGTGAGCAGCAAGGCTGTGTCTTTCCTGGATCTGCAGACCATGGCGGATGCCGATTTCCCGCATGGCCGGCGCTATTACACGAAATCCGGTTACTTCACTTATCTTGACGACAACAGTATTGATCTCCTGGTGGCCGCCGTCGCCTCGATTCCTTCGCCTGAAACCATGATTGAGCTTGCTTATCTGGGCGGCGCTGCGGCGCAGGTCGGCGCGCAAGAGACTGCGTTCGGTGATCGCAGCGCGCCGTTCGTGATGACCGTGCTGGCGAACTGGCAGGACGCGTCCGATGACGCTGCGCATATTTCCTGGGTCCGCGGATTGTTCCAGCAACTCCGGCCGGCAATGAAGCCGGGCGTTTACGTAAATTTCATGAGTGGCGACGAGCAGGACCGCGTGCCTGAGGCTTATCACGAGCGCTGGGACCGCATGGTCGCGGTCAAATCGCACTACGACCCCAACAACTTCTTCCGGCTGAATCAGAATGTTCCGCCGCGGAAAGTCGCGGAGAAGAGCTGACGCTGAGGTGCACTGTGCTCACTCGAAACACGCTTCATTGATAAAGAGAGTTAGCGCCGGTTCGCATTTACAGCCATGCGCCTTACTGCTCCCATCCGCCACCGAGAGACCGGTAGAGCTGGACAAACGAATTCAGTTCGTTCAATTGCGCCTGGGCCAGATTGAGCTCGGCAGAGAAGTAGTTCGTCTGGCTGGTCAGCACTTCCAGATAGCTGGCCGTCCCGCCTTTGTAGCGGATATCGGAAAGACGCGCGGCATCTTCCGCCGCACGGGTCAGTAGTTCCTGCTGTCGCCGGAATTCCTGGTTCTTTTGGTACGCGATCAGCGAATCAGAAACATCGCGAAACGCCTGCTGAATGGTCTGCCGGTACTCCAGCAACGCTTCTTCCTTCTGCGCCTCTGCAAGTTTCACGCCGGAGCGGAGCCGTCCGGCGATAAAGATAGGTTGCACCAAGCCAGCTCCCAGACTGAAGAAACCCGCTGCGCCGCTGAACAGGCTGGAGAGTGCAGGACTCTGGTAGCCGCCGTCTCCGGTCAGCGAAATTTGCGGAAAGTAAGCGGCTTTGGCGACGCCGATCTGCGCGTTGAAAGCTACCAACCGCTGCTCCGCCTGGCGGATGTCCGGCCGGCGTTCCAGGAGCGAGGACGGCAATCCGGCGGGGACCTGGGGCGCGTGCGGTTGCTCCGTCAACTTCAGCCCTCGCTGGATTGTGCCGGGATTCTGCCCCAGCAACGTGCTCAGGAAATTCTCCTGCTGCGCAATGCGCCGTTGCAGGTCAGGCACTTGTTCGGCGGCGGTGTAGACAAGCTGCTCCGCCTGTCGCACGTCCAGCATGGACGTGGCGCCGTGGTCGGCGAGCAACTGCGTCAGTTTGACCGAGTCCCGCCGCGAAACCAGCGTGCGCTGTGAGATTTCCAGTTCAAGATCGAGTTCCCGCAGCTGAAAATACGCAGTGGCCACGTTGCTGACCAGCGTGCTGATCACCTGCCGCCGCGCCCACTCGCTGGCCAGCATGTTGGCCCGCGCAGCTTCGGTGGCGCGCCGGAACTTGCCCCAGAAATCAAGCTCCCAGGCCGCTGCCACGCTCAAGGAGGTCGCACTGCCGTTGGTCGCCGACGGTTGGGCGGGCTGTGCCGCGTTGCGCTGAACTTTGCTGCCTGCTTCGGCAACTACCTCGGGAAACTGGTTCGATCGGGTAATCCCCAGCTGCGCTTGCGCTTGAAGAATGCGCGTCGCCGCGATGCGCACGTCGTAGTTCTGAGCGATGGCGGTCCGTATCAGTTGTTGCAACTGCGGGTCCTGAAAAAGCTCTGCCCATTTCTGGTCCGCGAGTGACGCAGTTTCCGCCTTCGCGGGATTCTCCTGCTCAATCCCCCGGTGCGCGACGGGAACATCAACCGCCGGGCGTTTGTAACGCGGCCCCACCGTGCAACCGGCAATGGCGAAGGACAAAAGTGCGACGACGGCAATTCTCTTCATTTCGTTCCTAGTCATCAGCCCCGGTCGGAGAGGGATGAGGCATGGTTGAAGTGGTGCGCGAGGTGCGGCGCAATCGCGCCGCAATCTTTTCCACCACCACAAACAACATGGGGATGATAAAAATAGCGATCGTAGTCGCGGCCAGCATTCCGGTGATCACCACGGTGCCCAGAATGCGCCGTCCCGCCGCGCCCGAGCCGGACGCGAACCACAACGGCACGCAGCCCAGGATGAACGCGAATGAGGTCATGAGAATGGGACGCAAGCGAAGCTTGGCCCCGGCGATAGCGGCTTCCACCAGATCGCGGCCTTTTTCATGCTCCATCTTGGCGAACTCCACGATCAGGATAGCGTTCTTGGCGGAAAGACCGATCAGCATGATCAGTCCGATCTGCGCGTACACGTCAAGATCGAAGTGGCGAAGCTGTAATCCAAGAAACGCCCCGAAGACCGCCACGGGAACCGACAACAGAACCGAGAAAGGCAGCGCCCAGCTTTCGTACAGCGCGGCCAGAATCAGGAACACCAGCAACATGGAGAGCGCGAAAATCGGTCCGGCCGCGCCGGAAGCTTTTCTTTCCTGGTAAGAGAGATCGCCCCAGTCGTACCCCATATCGGCGGGAAGAGTTTCTTTGGCTACCTGTTCCAGCGCGTCCATGGCTTGGCCGGAGCTGTAACCGGGCGCAGCGCTGCCCAGCACTTGCGCGGCGCGATAAAGATTGAAGCGGTTGGTGTATTCCGGGCCGGCCGTGGGCTGGATGGTGACCACCGACGACAGCGGCACCATGCCGCCTTTGCTGCTGCGCACGTAGTACTGGCCGATTTTGGCCGTGTTGGCACGGTCCTCACCTTCGGCCTCCACAAACACCTTCCACTGCCGCCCGAAGCGATTGAACTGGTTTACAAACAGACCGCCGAGATACGCCTGCAGGGTTTGATAGACGTCGCCCACGGCAACACCTTGCTTCAGCACCTTATCGCGGTCCACGTCGGCGTAGATCTGCGGGATATTGGTCGAGAAGGAAGCATTGACGCCGCTCAACTCCGGCCGCTTGCGCGCCGCCCCAAGAAATTTCTGGAGGTTCTGGTTGAGATACTCGGCCGATCCGCCGCTGCGGTCCTGCAGCCAGAAGGAGAAACCGCCCGCGCTGCCGAGTCCGGGAATGGCCGGTGGCATGAACCCGAACGCGTTGGCCTCGGGTACTTCAGAAGCCAGACGCCTGTTGAGCTTGTCCAGAATGTGGCGAGCGTCAAGCCCGCCGGAGCGGCGGTCGTCCCATGGCTTGAGGCCCACGAAAAAGAAGCCATTATAAGAAGATGACACGCGCGTCAGCAGACTGAACCCCGCCACACGGCTCACGTACTGCACCCCATCGCTCTCGGCCAGGATCTTTTCAATCTTCTGGCACACCTGGTCGGTGCGCGCCAGAGACGCCGCGGGAGGAAGCTGGGCATTCAGCAGGAAGAAGCCGTAATCCTCTTCGGGAAGAAAGCTGGTAGGCAGCTTGCGGCCGACGAGGCCGTCAATCAGCACAAATCCAACGAGGATCAAGATGCCGACCACCGCCTTGCGAATCAGGCCATGGCTCAAGCTGCCATAGGTTTTCACGCCTTTTTCAAAGTACCGGTTGAAGAGCCCAAAGAAGCGCGCCAAAGGCCCGGTTGATTTCTTTCTGGGGCGCAGCAGCATGGCGGACAACGCCGGCGAAAGCGTCAACGCATTGAAAGCCGAGATCAACACCGAAATGGCGATGGTTACGGCAAACTGGCGGTTCAGCCGGCCCTGAATCCCGCTCATGAAAGCGATGGGCACAAACACTGAAGACAAGATGAGTGCGATGCCGATGACCGGGCCCGACACTTCTTTCATCGCCTGCAGCGTCGCCTCGCGGGGATTCATGCCTTCTTCAATGTGGTGTTCCACGGCTTCCACTACGACAATGGCGTCGTCCACCACCAATCCAATGGCCAGCACCAGGCCGAAGAGAGACAGCGTGTTGATGGAAAAAGCCAGGAACGGAAAGAACGCAAACGTCCCGATCAGCGAAACCGGAACGGCGATCATGGGAATCAAGGTCGCCCGCCAGTTCTGCAGAAACAGGTAAACGACAAAGATCACCAGCACCATGGCTTCAGACAAAGTGAAAACGATTTCCCTGATGCCTTCGCGCACCGGCCGCGTAGTGTCCAGCGAAGTGACATAATCAAGGTCGGCGGGGAAGCGTTGCTTCATCCCGGACATGACCTGCTGCACGCCGTCAGCAACGGCGATGGCGTTGGATCCCGGCGCCTGGAACACCACGATGATGCAGGTCGGCTTGCCGTTCATGCGTGCTACCTGCTGGTAGTTCACAGCGCCCAGTTCGATTCGGGCAACGTCTTTCAAGCGCACCAGCGATCCATCAGAGTTGGAGCGCACCACAATCTGGCCGAACTGGTCGGCGGTAATCAGCCGGCCTTGCGCGCGGACGGTGTAGGTCATTTCGTTGCCCGCCGGCGCAGGCTCCGCGCCCACCTGGCCCGCGGGGTTCACGTTGTTCTGCTGCTGCACGGCCTTGGTGATGTCCGGGACAGTCAGCCCCAGTTTGGCCAGGACGTCCGGTTTGATCCATATGCGCATGGCGTAATCGCCCGCGCCAAAGACCCGGACTTCACCCACTCCGGGTATGCGATAGAGCGCGTCATTGATGTTGATGTTGGCGTAATTGGCCAGGAACAGAGAGTTGTACGTGCCTTTGGGCGAATACAGCGCCACCAGCATCATGGGGAAGCCGGTGGACTTGCGCAGGGTCACGCCGAACTGGTTTACGTCAGGCGGAAGATTGGGCTGCGCTTGCGCCAGGCGATTTTGCACGTTCACCTGGTCAACGTTGGGGTCGCTCTCCACGTCAAAGGTCACGGTTTCTTGCAGCGAGCCGTCATTGGCGTTGGTGGACTGCATGTAGAGCATGTTGTCCACGCCGTTCAGTTGCTGCTCCATCGGCGTGGCCACCGATTGCTCGATGGTGGCGGCGTCGCCTCCGGTGAATACGGTGCCGACGATGATTTGGGGCGGAACGATCTGCGGGAACTGCGCCAGCGGCAGCTTTCCCATGGAGACCAGTCCAGCCAGCACGGTGATAATGGATATCACCATGGCCACAATCGGACGGTTGACGAAAAACTTGGCCATCTGCTGCCTGCCCCTCTCTTACAGGTTCGCTGCTTTGGGTGTTACTACGGTGCCTTCTTTTACTTTTTGCAGACCTTCCACCACGACGCGTTCGCCCGGGTTAAGGCCGCTTTCAATGATCCACATCTTGCCGAAGCTGGGCCCGACCTTCACCGGACGCAGGTTCACTTTGTTGTCGCTGCCCACTACGGCGAGTTGATAGCTGCCCTGCAACTCGGTGACGGCACGCTGCGGGACCAGCAAAGCGGCCTTCCGGGTGCCCATTGCCGCCAGCACGCGGCCGAACTGCCCGGGACGAAGCAGGTTGTTGGGGTTGGGAAACGAGCCCACCACGCGGATGGTCCCGGTGTTGGCGTCCACTTGCCGGTCAGCCAGAAGAAAAGACCCTTCGTGCAGATAAGTGCTACCGTCGGAGAGAACCAGTTTCAGCTTTACGCCCTTCCATGCATCCTTCTGCGGGCCGCTTTTGCCGCCGCCCTGTGACACCATGTATTGCTGCTCGCTGATGGAAAAATAGGCCTTGATGGGGTTCACCTGCGAAACCGAAGTCAGCACCGTGGTGTTGCTTACCAGGTTGCCGATCTGCGTCTGCGCGATGCCCGCAATTCCGTCAATGAGGGACGTCACTTTGGTGAATCCCACGTTGAGATCTGCCTGCTCCACTGCGGCCCGTGCCGTCTCCACCGCGGCCCTGGCGCCAAGCTCGGCTTGAATGTCATTGTCGAACTGGCTCTGAGCAATCGCTTTGGCTTCCGCCAGCGGCCGGTCGCGCTTCACGTCCTGCTGGGCTTTGCCCAACGCCGCCTCCGCCTGCGCCAGTTGCCCTTTCATCTGGTTCAGGATCGCCACAAAAGGCCGCGGATCAATCTCAAAAAGCACTTGCCCTTTGTGGACGTACGAACCTTCCTTGTAATTCTGCTTGATGAGATAGCCGGCGACCCTGGGTTGGATCTGCGCGTTCACGTAGCCATCCAGAGTGGCCGTCCATTCGCTGACGATGGGCACGTCTTGCTGCCGAACATTGGCCACTTCCACGTCAGGTGGTTTCGAGGCGGGCGCATTGGCTTTCACTCCTCCGCATCCGCCGAGCGCCAGCAGCGACAATGCGAGAAGAATGCAGAGGGCGCCTCGCGTCCGCGTGCGACTCAGCAGGGAAGTGCTCTGTCTGGAATTCGCCCGCGGGGAACCCGCAAGTCCAGTATTGAATGCAGAAACTCGCAGCGACATCACAAAGTCCTTTCTTTTCTCAACTTGCCGTCGGACGCAACGCGGCATTAATAAAATGAAGCAGAAAATCAATGTCCTCGCGGGCCGTGGTGGCCGGCGTGGTGGCCAAGCGGCGCTGCAAGGCGCCTGTGGTCAGATCGGCGACGGTCCACGCCAGAATCTCCGCAGGGACGGGCCGGATCTGGTTGCGGGCAATTGCATCTTCAATCGCCACCGTCAGCGCGCGCACCGGTTCGCGCAGCCACTCGCGCGCCTTGGCTTTGCTGAGCACCGGAGATCCCGAGGGCTCGATGTACATGATGCGAAAAAAATCCCGGCGTTCTTCGCAATAGTCAAAGCGGGCGTTGATGTAGGCTGAAATTTTTTCCAGCGCCGTCCCCGCGGCGGCGATCTTTTCCAGCGTCAACCGGCGCAAAGTTTCCAGGTCGTTGGTCATCACCGCGTTGTAAATATGTTCTTTGGACTCGAAGTACAGATAAATGGTGCCCTTGGCCAAGCCCGCGCGGGCGGCAATCTCGTCCACCGTGGCTGAGATGTAGCCCTTTTCCGCGAAGACTTTCCGGGCAGCAGTGATGATTTCAGCTTGGCGAAATTCCCAGACGACTTGCTTCTTCGACTTGGCGAGTTGGGCGAGGTCCGGCATGAATGACCTAATAGTACAAAGTTATGACTGCCCGGTCAATCTGGCGAATGTGCGCGCGGGGGCAAACGCGAAACATCTGCGACGCTGACCGCGGTTGGCACCAGCGGCATTCAGAGCGCCAGCATCAAGCTGACCTGACCATCACGCACTGATCTGTATACTCGTGGTGTAATCTCAGCACCACGATCATGCGCGGGAGAGGGGACGCTCGATGCAAATATGGCGGCGCAAGCGTGTCCGTATTGCGTGCTCAACCTTGATTCTGCTGGCTGCGCTGATGGGGAGCACTCCTCTGTATGCGCAGGACATCGCGGGCGACTGGCAGGGAACCCTCAAGGCGGGTCTGGATCTCCGGATCATCGTGCACATCGAAAAGGGGACGAGTGGCGGCTGGACGGCCATGCTGTACAGCATTGATCAAGGCCCCGATGGCATCCCCATCACTTCGGTGACGCTGAAAGATTCGATCTTGAAGTTCAGTGTTGAGCTGGTGCACGGCGCCTATGAAGGCAAGCTCAGCGCGGACGCACAGACGGTCACCGGGACGTGGACTCAGCGTTTGCCGCTCCCGCTGGAACTGCGTCGCGCAACCAAAGAGACGGCCTGGCAGCGCGATTCGTCGTCGCACACCGCGCAATTTGTGAGCGTGGACAGCAACGTCAAACTAGAGGTGCTCGACTGGGGCGGCTCCGGACGGCCCTTGGTCTTTCTAGCAGGTCTGGGCAACACCGCCCACGTGTTTGATACCTTCGCCCCCAAATTTACCCGCGCGCACCACGTTTACGGCATCACGCGGCGCGGATTTGGCGCTTCCAGCGTCCCCGACTCCGGCTACTCGGCCGACCGTCTCGGCGACGACGTGCTCGCCGTGCTGGACGCGCTCAAGATCAACCGGCCGGTGCTGGTGGGGCACTCCATCGCCGGGGAAGAGTTGAGCTCCGTGGGAACACGGCATCCGGAAAAGATCGCGGGCCTGGTTTACCTGGATGCCGCCTACCCGTACGCGTTCTACGATCCAGCGCTCGGAGATTTCAATATTGACTCCCTTGAGCTGCAAAAAAAACTGGAGCAACTGCGGCCGGGGAGAGCGCAGGCTGATCCCAAGAAGTTGATCCAAGACGTGCTGCAAAGCCTGCCCCGGCTGGAAAAGGACCTGCAAGAGGAGTTGAAAGATCTGGAAGTGGAGCCCGCCAACGCGCGTCAGGTTGAGGCGCCGGCGCCGGCGCCGGCCAAGGCGATCATTGCAGGCGAGCAGAAGTACACGGAAATCCGCGTGCCGGCCCTGGCAATCTATGCCGTGCCGCACTCCGGTGTGCCGGCCGCCGGCAACGACGCTGCCGCGCGCGCGGCGGCGGAAGCCAGAGACACGATCAGCACCGGGGCACAGGCCAAGGCCTTCGAGAAGGGCGTACCCACGGCACGCGTAGTTCGCCTGCCGAACGCGAACCATTACGTCTTCCGGTCCAACGAGGCGGACGTGCTGCGCGACATGAACGCTTTCCTCGGCAGCTTGCCGTAACGGCGAGCAGAAATGCGGCGCATCGCCGGGGATTTGAGATGAAATTTCATGGCGCGCCCTGAGAGATTCGAACTCCCGGCCTTCTGATTCGTAGTCAGACGCTCTATCCAGCTGAGCTAAGGGCGCGCTCGGGTGTAGCGGGACTTCATTGATTTTATAACATGCTGGTGTTTTGCGCACCAGGTTGGGGTCCTCGGCGGGCGCCCAGTGATTTATGCGGTTTCTCCTCTGCTATGCTGGTGCCGGACATTCGAGGAGGCCTTCAAGTGCTCAAGACAAGCCAAAGAATCGTGGTGGCAGCGGCATTGGCGGCAATGATGCTGTGGCTGGCGGGCTGCCGCATGCACACCAGCATCGCCGACATCACCAGTGATCCCGCAAAATTCGCGGGGAAAGACATCACGGTTGCGGGCACCGCGTCCGATTCCTTTGGCGCCATGGGCAACGGAATTTTTAGAGTCGACGACGGAACCGGGAGCATCTGGGTATTGAGCCAGAACTTTGGCGTCCCCGGCAACGGCGTGAAAGTGACCGTTACCGGGCGGGTGGAGCAGGGATTCAATCTGGGCGGGAAGAGTTATGGAGTCATTCTCAGGCAGACTGAAGACCGGCACTGACCATCGGCTAGAGTTCGACAACGAAGGCCTAGGCGATGAAAGACTGGTCGCGAAACGCCGGACAAAAAGTCGTGAACTGTCGTTTGACAGCCACTGATTTCGCTCAGTAAGATTTCTTCACTCATGAACGCGAACTGCCAGAACCGGATGATGCTGATGTGTTGTTGTTGCGACGCGTCCATCCTGCGTTCTGGCGAGTATGTGTCCTGGGTAGCGATCATCATTTAGATCTCTAGAGTTTTACCAGTATCAGCACCCACTCACCAGAAGGTGAGTGGGTTTTTAATTTTAGGCGGGTCTTTTGCCGTGCCGAGTGCGCTGATCCGAGGAAGACAAAAATCTATAACCAACAAGGAGAGTGTCCTGTGACCGAAACAGAGAACAAAGTGGGAATCGAGAGGCAGAATGAAACAAAGCCTGTGCCGCGGCGGCGGCTGTCTTTAGATAGCTGGGCGGTGATCCTGGGTCTGGCCTTGGCGGCGCTGGTCCGCTTGGGCGTGCTCAAACATGTGGCGTGGTAGAGAAAGCAGGAGGGTGATCCAAATGGCAAGTTCGTCGGTTGTAAGCCGGGTAGAGCCGTTGCAGCTACCTAAGAAACTCTTTGCGCTGGTTCCGGGAGTGACGCTGCTGGTGGTTGTGGGCCTGGCGGGCAAGGTCCTGGAGAAAACAATTAATGCGTACTCCAAGGCGCATCATCTTGTGGTACCCAACATCGAGTATGTGCTGTCGGCGAGCCTGATCGGGCTGTTGATATCGAATACCGTTGGCGTGGCCGAAGTCTTCAAGCCGGGAGTGGCTACTTACGAATTCTGGCTCAAGAGCGGCATTGTGTTGCTGGGCGCGCGCTTCCTTCTCGCCGACGTGCTCAAGCTGGGCGCCGTGAGCCTGGTGCTGGTGCTGATTGAACTGGCCCTGTCCATCGCGTTCATGACGTTCCTGGGTCGCGTCTTCAAGCTTAGCCCCAAGTTGACCAGCCTGCTGGCGGTGGGATCTTCGATCTGCGGAGTGTCGGCCATCATCGCCACCAAGGGCGCGATTGACGCCGACGATGAAGACGCGTCCTTCGCCATTGCCGCGATTCTGGCGCTAGGTGCGCTGGCGTTGTTTACTTTCCCGCCTATCGGCCACGCGCTGCATATGAGCGACCGTCTTTACGGCTTGTGGGCCGGCACCGGCGTGGACAACACGGCGGAAGCCGTGGCCGCCGGAGCTCTTTATTCAGACGCTGCGTCCAAGATCGCCGTGCTGGCCAAGACCACGCGCAATGCGATGATCGGGTTTGTGGTGCTGGGCTACGCGATCTATTGGGCGGTGCGCGACCGCCGCCAGATCGTCGGCAGCAAAACGGCTTTCCTGTGGCAGAAATTTCCCAAATTCGTTCTGGGCTTCCTGGCCATCTCAACCCTGGCGAGCTTGAAAGTGTTTTCGCCCGACCAGATCGCAAGCCTGGCCAACCTTTCAAAGTGGGCCTTCCTGCTGACGTTCGCCGGCGTGGGCCTGCGCATCAGTTTTCGCGAGATGAAGAAGCAGGGTCTGCGTCCGTTCATCGTGGGCGCACTGGGCGAAGTGGTGATCGCAGCCATCACTCTGGGACTGGTGCTGGCGGCGAGCGAGCTGGTGCGCATCTGAGAGTGGCCGCTGGCCGAAAAGAATACGCAGACGGGATGCACCAGCACTCCTTGCGGTCGCGATGCGAACGCCAGATTCGGCGCGGAAGCATGTTACATTTGACGACGCATGAATCCCGAACTGCGTAAGCGACTGCAGATCATTTTGCTTGTGGGTGTGGTCCTGGCGTTGGTCCGCGTCGGTTATATGTTCTACGAACGCCGGCAGGTGAGCGAACCGCCGCCCAAAGTCCGCGAAACGTATTCCAGCAACTTGGACGACTACGTCTACCTGCCAAGGATTGTCCCCTTTGATTTGAAATCGGCCGGAAGAGAGATGACCGGCAAAACGGTGTGGGTGCGCAAGGGGTACGCGCTTGCGTACTATGGCTACAATGCGGCGAGCCACCAGGCAGATCTGGGACGCAAGTCCGGCGTGCTGCCGCCGCTGGAAAAACTCCAGATCAAGGACGTTGTGCTGCAACGTGCGCCCGCAAGTGTGTCGCCAGGACAGGTGGTGATTGTGCAGAAGCTGGTGCTGGCCGTGGCGGAGCGGCAGCACGATCCAGGCCTCATCGCCGTGCCGGTGGGAGTAAATGTTGGCGACGACTTCAAATTCACCGCCAACGACGTCTTCTTCTTCGCCGATCCCCATGAACTCTACAAACACTGGCCGCCGGATGTTTGGACGGCTGTGGACAGCCATCAGGCCAAGGAAGGCATGAATGAGCTGCAAGCGGAGTGTGCCTTGGGGGCCAGCGGCATTATCGGCACGGGAGAATACGGGGACCGCACTCTGGAATACTCGAATGGCGGCCATCCGGTGACGGTGACGTTTGTAAAGAACAAAGCGGTTTCGGTGGTACAGGGCAAGGCGCCGTAAAGATGGAAGTCCTTGAGTCGGCGCAAGTCGAAGGGCAATGATCTTGTGAGCGCTAATCTCCCGCCGAACTCTTGCGTCCCTTCTTGGCCGGGCTGGCCGGCTCGTCTGCCGACTGGACTTCACTGCCGGTGGAAGCTTCGCGCACCGAGCGCGGGGGCTTGCGGCCTTCAGCGATGCTCATCTTCAAAGCTTCCAGAATATCAATGACCGGAGCCTTGTGGACGGGCGCTGCGGTCTCCACGATCTCTTTGCCTTCCACCTTGGCCTTGATCATGGCCATCAGGTTCTCGCGGTAGTTGTCTTTGTATTTATCGGGCTCGAAGGGCGCCATCAGGGAATCAATCAGCATTTTGGCCAGGTTGAGTTCTTTGTCCTGGACCATGCTGGTGTCCGTGCGGAACTCTTCCACCTGGCGGATTTCGTCAGGATAGTACATGGTGTGCAGCAGGATGCCCTTCTGTCCGGGGCGGAGAATCACAATGTGCTCGCGGTTGTGCATGGCAATCTTGGCCACGCCGACGCATCCGCTCTTGCGCAGGGCCTCAAAAAGAAGCGCGTAGGGCTTTTCGCCGGCTTCGTCGGGCGCCATGTAATAAGAGCTTTCGTAATAGATGGTGTCCACTTCGGCGGACTTCACAAACTCCAGCACTTCCATGGTCTTGGCGCTCTTGGGCGCGACCTTCTTGATCTCTTCATCGTCAATCACCACGTATTTGTCTTTCTCGTATTCGTAGCCTTTGACGATCTCACTGCGCTCAATGCGTTTGTCTTCCGCTTGACAAAAGAGGACCTGCTTCACACGCGAGTTGTCTGACTTGTGCAGCTGGTTGAAGCTGACCGACTCACTGCGCGCTGCGCTGTACAATTTGACGGGAAGCGACAGCAACCCAAAAGTAAGGTGGCCTTTCCATACGGTACTAGCCATTGCGTTGTCTCCAAAAAACCGGGCGAGGCTAACTTTTTAGCACAATAATTAGTGCATTACAATCTCCGGAATAAGCCATGTCACTAGAAGAATACCGGCAGAAAAGGACCTTTGAGAGGACGCCGGAGCCCGCCGGCAAGGAAAAGACGGACGAAGGTAACCGCTTTTTTATCCAGCGACATAGCGCGCGACGTCTGCACTATGACTTGAGGTTGGAGATGAACGGCGTGTTGCGTTCCTGGGCGCTGCCGCACGGGCCGACTCTAGACCCGGCGATCAAGCGGCTGGCGGTGCTAGTGGAAGACCATCCGATGGAATACGGAAATTTTGAAGGCACGATTCCCGCTGGCAATTATGGCGCCGGCGGGGTGATCTTGTGGGACCGGGGCACATATGAGTGGGCAGGAGAGAAGTCGCCGGAGGTGCAGTGGAAGGCCGGCGACCTCAAGATCAAGTTTCACGGGCAGAAGATCGTCGGCGAGTTTGCGCTGGTGCGGACCAAGCGTGTGCAAGGCAAGAAAGAAGACTGGCTGCTGATCAAGAAGAAGGACTTCGCGGTCCGGCCGGGATGGGACCCGGAGAGCGACATCCGCAGCGTGTTGCAGGCGCCGGCTGATCCTTCGTCCGTTGAAGGCGCGGTGAAAGCCGAGATGCCAATTTCGCTGGAGCCGATGCTGGCCACACTCACCGACGCGAAGGCGATGCCATCGGGGAGCGACTGGCTGTTTGAAGTGAAGTGGGACGGCTACCGCGCCCTGTGCTTTATTTCCGATAACCTCGGTGCCGACAAAAAGATCCGCATGCTGTCGCGCCGCGGCAATGCGATGGAGAAGCAATTCGCGGAAGTCGCCAAGGCGCTGCTGGAGTGCGTGAACGCCGACACGGCGTTGATTGATGGAGAAGTAGTGGCGCTGGATGAAAACGGCGTGCCGAGTTTTCAGCTTCTGCAGAATCATACTGGTTTTCATAAGTCCGCGAGCCTGAAGAACGCGGCCAGCGCGTTGAGCTTTTATGCTTTCGACCTGCTGTATCTCAACGGCTACGATCTGCGCAACGCGGCGTTGATTGACCGTCGCCAGCTTCTCAGCTCCATTCTGCTGCCGAGCGAAACGGTGCGCTATTCAGACCATTTTGCCGGCAAGGGACAAGAGTTGCTGGAGGCCGTGACCGCCAAGGGCATGGAAGGCATTCTGGCGAAACATGCGCAGAGCAAGTATGAATCGCGGCGCACAAGTCAGTGGTTGAAGATCAAGATCGCCATGCAGCAGGACTTTGTGGTCTGCGGATTCATCCTGGGCGAGCGCGAACCCTTCGGCTCGCTGGTGCTGGGATATTACAAAGACAAGAAGCTGGTCTATGCAGGAAACGTTGGCTCGGGGTTCACGCAGGCGTCACTCAAGTCAACTTACGAAGCGCTGGAGCCGCTGATCACCAGCAAGGCCGTGCTGAGCGACGTCCCCAAGGAAATTGGAAAGGTCACGTGGGTCAAGCCGGAGTTGGTGTGCGTGGTGAAGTTCAACTCCTGGACGGCCGACGAACGCTTGCGCGCGCCGGTGTTTCAAGGCATGCGCGCCGACGCCGAACCCAAAGACGTGGTGCGCGAAACCGCCGAGCAACCAGCGGCGATTGCGTCGCCTGAGCCGGAGCCCGAGACATTGGTCCGCAAAGAACCGCTGCTGCCCGCGGGCGAGACCGAAGCCATCCTGACCATCGGCGGGCATCAGCTCAAGTTCACCAACTTGAAGAAAGTCTTCTATCCGGCGGACAACTACACCAAGGGCGACGTCATCAACTTTTACGCGGCCGTCGCGGACTTGCTGTTGCCGCATCTGGAGGGGCGTCCGCTGTCACTGAAGCGCTATCCGAACGGTATTGACGCAGACTTCTTCTTCCAAAAAGCCGCGGCGGCCAGTTTCCCGGACTGGCTGCATACGGAAGATATCGCCACCAGCGAGGATGCTACTACGCGCTTCGTCGTTTGCGATGACAAAGCGTCACTACTGTACCTGGCCAACCTGGGCTGCATTGATCAGAACCCGTGGATGAGCCGCGTGGGTTCGCTGGACGAACCGGACTTCATCCTGATTGATCTTGATCCTTATCACTGCGGCTATGACCAGATCGTGGAAGCAGCCCAGCTGGTCAAGCGAAAGCTGGACGTCATCGGACTGCAAGGCTACCCCAAGACCACCGGCGGCGACGGCATGCACGTGTACGTCCCGGTGGAGAGCGGCTACAGTTACGAACAGACCCGCAACTTCGCGCAGATCCTTTCGCACCTCGTGGTGGCCGAGAGGCCTGATCTGTTCACCACGCCGCGCAACGTGGCAGCCCGGCAGAAGGGAAAAGTATATTTTGACTGGATGCAGAACGCTGAGGGCAAGACCATTTCCGCGCCGTACGTGCTGCGGGCGTATCCGGGCGCGCCGGTGGCCACGCCGCTGGCCTGGAACGAAGTGCGGCCGGGTTTGAAGCCGCAGCAGTTTCACATCGGCAACGTGCTGCGAAGATTTGAGCGCGTAGGCGACCTGTTTGCCGGCGTCCTGAAGAAGCCGCAGGAGATGGAGAAAGCGCTGGAGAAGATCAGCCACATGATGGGAGCAAAATGAGTCAGGACGTACAGAACGCGGTGACAGAGAAGCAGTCATCGGCGGGGAAGTCTGCGCGGGCCAAGCTCCCGCAGCGCTTCGTACGGTTGCTGGCGGGCACGGCGATCCTCTGCTTGATCCTGTTCGGGACCGCGGGCAGGCTGAGTTGGCTGGGTGCGTGGGCGTTTGTCGCGATGTTCCTTTTGTTCCTTTCATTCGTGCTGGTGTGGGGGACGCGCAACGCTCCGGAGCTTCTTGACGAGCGAGCCAAGCCCGGGAAAACGTAAAGAGCTGGGACAAGGTGATTATGAAGATCTACAGCGTGGTGCTGATCAGCTTGTTCGTCGTGGCCGCCCTGGATGCGGGACGCTTCCGCTGGTCGCACATGGCGGCGCTGTGGCAGGCGACCGGCGGGGTAGTTTTTCTGCTGGCCGGCAGCGTGATTTTTTGGTGCATGCGGACCAACGCGTTTCTCTCGGCGCGAGCGCGGATTCAGGATGATCGCGGGCACACGGTGGTCCAGGATGGGCCGTATCAGTATGTGCGCCATCCCATGTACATCGGCATCATGGTCCTGATGCCGGGCGTGGCGCTGCTGCTGGGATCGTGGTGGGCGCTGGTTCCGGCGGGGACCATTGCAATTCTGTTTGTAATCAGGACCGCGCTGGAAGACAAGATGCTTCGCGCGGAGTTGCCGGGCTATCAGGAATACGCGAAAAAGGTGAGGTACCGGCTGGTGAGGGGAGCGTGGTGAATCGTTTCTTTTGGAGCGCGTGGGGATAGCAAATCGAATCCCATCCTTTCGCAAACAACGCGAAAGGATGGGCCATCCGGCAGACCACGCCTTTTTCAGGGCAGTCGAACGGTGATGGGATTCTGCGACCGAAGCGCCACCTGCTGCTTGACGTTACGGACCGAGATCGTCCCTTGCTGCACCGCAGGGTTAATCAGTTGCTTCAATGCGACAAAGCGGTAGCGTCCATTGGAGGTGGTAAATGTGTGGAAAGTGTGCCCGTTGTAGGCGAAATCTACCGGCGCGCCGGCGAACGGCTTACCATTGTGATCGAGCACAACCCCGCTTTGCATGACCGACATGGTCGAAGGATCATAAGGCATGAACAGGAATGTGCCATAAACTACATCCCAAAAAACCTGAAAAATGGTGGGTCCGGTGTAGCCGACCGACGGGCAAACCAGCGTCAGCGCAGCCGATTGGGTCGAGCCCTGACTGCTGGTGTCGGTCTCGCCGCAGGTCCAGGTCATTGAGCCTTCCAACTTCCACTTGGTATTAAAGAACACCGCCCCGGTTTGCAAGGATGCGGAGACAGAATATTCATCCTGGGTTGACTTGGCGTCATCACTGGCATACTCGTTCTTGAGAGTCGCGGTTATGGATGGACAATTATCGCTGGCGTGAAGCGGGGGCTCATAGGGAAGTATCCATGTGGTTGGCCGGAAACGATTGAGGTCGAGGACTGGGGAAGGGCTACCGGTACTGTTCGCGAGTTCGCAAAAGTCCGGACGGATTCCGCCAGGGCCGGTTGATCCAGGTCCCGCAAATGGATCCAGGCACCTTATGGTCTTGAAGTCCGCCGCGGTCAGCCCAGCCTTTGCCAGTTCCCTGGCAACGACCGGTCGCATGCTGGCGGGGTTGCGCAATTCCGACACATATACTTCATAGCGTGCTACGGCATCTGCGGGCTGCCAGAAGATGTTTGTTCCGCCATCGGTTGAAAGCGTGATGGTTGGATTCAAAAGCAACTCAAACATGTCCTGGTCATGGTCAATGCCGTCACCGTTGGCGGGCACCTTGATCTCAAGGCTGGCGGACTTGGTGAGGTTCGTAGACTTGGTATCGCCGGTGGTGCGATTCCAGCCGAAGCTTGCGTCGCCGCCGCCCGTTATCTCATTTCCGAAACTCACCGTCACTTTCAATCCATCCTTGAAGGAATCGGCCATAGTGACCTTTGATCCCATCGAGCTTCCTGAGGAGTAATCGACCAATCCCGGCTGCGAGCAAGGAGAGTTGGGTGTGGAACTTGTGCATCCAGGCGGCGCGTAAACGACGGCCGCTACGATGTACTTTGGATTTATCTTGGCAGTCTTAGGGGGCGGAGGCGGACCTTCGCAGTTGCACTCGCGCTCTCCGCGCGGCAAGCCCTCCACGTTCTTGCAGTGACCCTGGGGAACGCCTGCGGTGCTGCAAGCAGCACCAGGGTGTGTGCATCCTACCTCCGGGTTGCCGGTACAACGCTGCGCACTTGCATTGAGCGTAAATAGGCAGACCATCATGAGCAAGAGAAAGCACCACGGCTCTGAGGCATTCTCATTTCTCTTGAAACCGCGCTTCCAATTGGACATAAACGACGTCCTCCTTGAATCGAGAATCTTTCTGTGAGTATTCGTGATCGAGGATGGAGGAGCGTTACAAAATTTCCTCCGCCGGATGGCCCACGCTTTCGCCCGGTGCTTCCACCCCGCCGCACCAACATCAGGCGCGCCGGGGAACCCGTTCCGCGTTCAACGGCACGACTGAAAGTCATGCCCTGATACCTTCAGCGGCTGAAGCCCGCGCTTGTGGCCATTGCAGGAATTCGCTATTGATTCGCTTGTATAAATGTGTTAAGCTAGAACATTTTCCACGCGCGGAAGGAATAAGGGTAGTGAACCTGGGTTTTTTTACACCGGAGCCGGGCAAACCTCAAAAAACGAGATTTACCGAAAAGGGCTCTAAGAGCGCAAAGAATCAATGGGATAGAGGCATATTATCTGAGTAGTAAACAGTTGGGTCACCGTTGGGTCGAATGGAATAAAGCCTTTGTTTGTAACAGGGATGTATGGGGAGGGGTGGGGGTGGGGTTGGCAGAGTAGTGATTAGCAATATGGCTACCAGGGATCGGGTGATCTGGACATCGGGTGATCGCGATGCAAAAACAGATTCCTCGGGCGGGATCCCTCGGAATGACAATTTCATGGGGCGGATCAGGGCCGCGAAAGGCGGCAAGCAATAGTGTTCTTTGAAAACTGAATAACGTAAAAGATGGACGCAGAGTTCTTTGGTGGTTCGGGATGTCCAGGTTAGTCATCCTCCGGCGCCGGAATCTGCGCCAGATCGCTGATTTCCTGGCCGAATTGCAGGCAATAGCCGTTGTTGTCGCGGATGGCGAATTCCCTCATGCCGTAGGGGAAATTCTCAATGGGATAGACCACGGTTGCTTTGTCTTTGAGCTTTGCCCAGAGGGCGTCCACGTCATCGGTATTGAAATAAAGAGAGCCGGTGAAGGTGGGTTTGTCGAAGGGAACATGCTCGTTGGGAAGCGAGATCATGACTTCGGCTTCGTCTCTGCTCAAAGACGCCCAGCCTCCCATGCGATTCGTGCACTCAAAGCCCAGAAGGTCGCAATAGAAGCGGACGGTTTCTTCAACGTTCGTGACGTACAGAACCGGAGTGGGGCCGTTGAGCTTTATCGCCAAGCCTTCCGCTAGTAATTCAAGTTGAAATCCAGCAAGTTCCAGTAGAGGACGAACCAGACAAAGCCGGCGCAGGCCAGGAGCACCAGGAAATTCCAGAACTTGCTCCACCACCAGAGATTGCGGTCGCGCCAGGAGCGGAAGCAGCCGATCAGGATCAGCACTGATCCGAGCACGCCGAGCACGCCCACCACCTGAATGCTGTGAATGGGGAGATCGAGTTTTTCGCTGAAGTTGCCGGGACTGTCCCCGGTAGCCACCAGCATCAACGCGAGAAAGAAGATAAGGTTCAAGGCGCATACCAGGCGGATCCACAAACGTCCCTGGCGGGTGCTGGCATCCATCTCCATGCGGTGGTGGTAGTGGTCGCGCACCACGGCGCCGATGGGCCAGAAAAGCAGAGTCAAAGCCATGATGCTCAAGGAGGCAATCAAGAGACATCCGTTGACGCGGGCGTCCTGCAGAAAAGTGGCGCGCTGGGAGATGATGGCGGGAAAGTTTGGGAGCAGTTGCAGGCGGCCTTGTTCGTCGCGGCGGAAAGCCAGCAGTTCCTGGCTGTTGACCGCGCGATAGAGAAGCGGCGCAATCTCCTGCCATTTTCTGGGCTGGCCGCTCAGGTCCTTCGCCGAGTCCACGGTGATGACGCCGTCAGAATCGGCGGTCACGCGCTGTTCGCCCAGCCAGTTGCCGGCGCGAAGGAAGCTGGCTTGCGGACGCCGCGACGTCATGTAGCGCCCACTCACGGTCTTGGCGTCGGCTTGCGCGCTGGTCAGCTTGGCCACCGCTGGAGGCTGGTAAGGGAAGTAGCGATCGAGAAAATGTGTCCACAGTGCCGTGCGCGGGCTGATCTCCTGCTTGCCGCCGCTGTTATAGGAAACGTAAAAGCCCAGGCCGGCATCGGGCATGAGATGCAGGTCGCTGTGGAAGAAAACGGTGTCGCCGCCGTGTCCGATGATGCGGTGGCCGTTGCGCGTCTCCTCATAGAAGCCCAGGCACATGCCATTGAGGGCGGGATGCAGTCCGAACTGGCGCGAATGCATCATGCGCGCGGTCTCAGGACGCAGGATTTGCGCGTTGTCCAGTTTGCCATCCTGCAGGTGGGCGATCATGAAGCGCGCCATGTCGGTGGCGGTCGCAGACAAGGCGCCGGCAGGAGCTTCTTCAATGATTTCAAACTTCTCCGCTTTGCCGGACGCGACGTGATATCCGCTGGACATCAACGGCTTCAGGTCAGCAGGCAGCGGCTGGACGAAGGTGGAGTGCGCCATGCCCAGAGGCTGGAAGATGTTGTCGCGGACGTAGTCATTAAACGGCTTCCCCGATACGCGCTCGACAATATAGCCGGCCAGCCCGGCGGCGTAGTTGGAGTACGCCGGCGTGGTCCCCGGAGGAAAGATCCGCTCCGGAACGTGCTGGGTGAGATGCTGCCGCAGCGTCGCCATGGGTTGGCCTTCCGCGTTGATCAGGTCTTTGATCTGTTCTTCAAATCCCGGCGTGTGGGTGAGGACGTTGCGCAAGGTAATAGGCTGGGGAAAGGTGTTGGGAATCTTGAAGTCGAGATAAGTGTTGATGTCCTTGTCCAGGTCAAGTTTGTCTTGCTCCACCAACTGCATCACCGCCGTCCAGGTGAAAAGCTTGGAGATGGAGCCGGGACGGAACAACGTGGCGTCGGGGCTGACCGGCGTTCGTTTTTCCACGTCACTGAATCCGTATCCCTTGGCGACGAGCACTTTGCCGTCTTTAACCACCAGCACCACGGCGCCGGCAATGTTTTCGCGCTTCAGTTGCATGGGGACAAAGCCGTCCAGGAAGGCTTCCACGTCCGCGGCGGTCATCTCGTGCGGGGCTTCCGCAGCGTTGGTGGCGGAAGCTGCTGGCTGCGGCGTAGGAGCCGGCGAGGAAGCGGGCTGTTGCGCCAGTCCAGCCGCACAACTGAAAAGCAACACGAGCAGGGTGCTACGCCAGAAGGCGTTGCGTAGGGAAGCCTGGTTTTTCATCAGGATCACGGAGTCTACTCCGACGGTGTATGGGACTCGCGAAGAACCGGGAAAGGATATCACGCAAGCCACGAAAATTCAGATGAATGGCTAACTGAGCGGCAAGGCTGCGTCGAATTCAAGAGCGGCGCAAGAAAGACAATTTGGCATTTTTGTTCGCGCATTTGCACGCCAGTGGTCAAAGCATCGAGGTTACAATTGCGGCTGCAAGGCGTCTAAATCCAACAACCCAGCACCGCGAGAGATGGAAATGGCCGTTAGGGGGAATCAAAAAGGGACGGAGGTTCCCGAATGAATCCGGCGATCAGCTTCGTTTTGTGTTTCGCCCTTTGGCCGTGGCAGAGCGGCGGCCAGGTTCCACAAGCGCCCGCGACGCCAGCTCGTGGGGCCGCCTCCGAAAGTGACAGCATCGCGTCCGGCAAGAGCATCTTTGTGAGCCGCTGCGCCAAGTGTCACAACGAAGACGCCAACAAGAAGCTGCCGGATGGAACAACTCTGCTGGGGCGTTTAGCAAAGAACAAGGACCCTGAAGGAAGGTTGGGGACTCGGCTCAAGAATGAGCAAGAACGCCACCAGGTGTTCCTCTACATACAGTCGCTGATCGCGCAGCAGCCTGCAGACGCCGGACACAAGTCTCAATAGTTGTGAGATACGGGGGCTTTCCTGGGCGCGTACCGTCGCGATAGGCATCATGATTATTTGCGAAGCGTTGACCGTCTAATCTCACTCGTAGCGCAGGGCTTCAATGGGATCAAGATACGCCGCTTTTCTTGCCGGGTAATAGCCAAATGTGATTCCAACCAGGGCGGAGAAGAACACCGCCAGCAGCACCGCGCCCGGTCCCACCACGGTTGACCAATTTGCCAAACGGGAGATCAGAAATGACGCGCTGACACCCGCGACAATACCAATGACCCCCCCGACAACGGATAGCGTGGCGGCTTCTACCAGAAATTGTGTAAGGATGTCACGCGTCTTGGCGCCCACGGCCTGGCGCAATCCGATCTCTCGCGTCCGCTCGCGCACCGAAACCAGCATGATGTTCATGATCCCGATGCCGCCCACGATGAGCGATACGGATGCCACCGCAGCCAGCATAAGAGACATCACGCGGGATGAACTTTCCTGAGCGGCCAGGATCTCCTGCATGTTGCGGATGGAAAAGTCGTCGTCCTCGCCGGCTTGCAGGTGATGGCGTTGGCGCAACAGGGCCACAGCTTCATCCTGCGCCGCTTGCGTTTGCTGACTGCTGCTGGCCTGCAACATGATGCTGTCAACCGCGTCAGCATTGGCAGATTTTTTCCCGAGGACTTTCCGCTTGGCGGTGGAGATAGGCATGAAGATGAGGTCGTCCTGGTCCTGCCCCATGGGAGATTGGCCTTTGCGCGCCAGAACACCAACCACGGTAAAAGGCACTTTTTTGACACGGATGATTTTGCCGATGGGATCAAGATCGCCGAACAGGTTGTCCGCCACAGTTTGGCCCAAAACGACGACCTTGTTGGCTGAGTCAACATCCTGCTGGGTAAATGGCTCGCCCTTAGCCACCGAGAGATCGCGAATCTCCAGAAACGCTGGAGTGCTTCCCATGGTGGAACTGGCCCAATTGGCGTTTTCATAGACCATCTGTGCGGCGCCCCGCACTACAGGCGCGACAACGGTGATACTGGGACATTGCGTTGCAAGCTCGCGGGCGTCCGCTTCTGTAAGCGTGACGGAACTCCCCGAGCCCATTCGCATGCCCGAACTGGTGACGCTGCCGGGAGTAACGATGATGATGTTGCTTCCAATGCTGGCAATTTGGTCCTGAATGCGCTTTGTGGCTCCGCTGCCGACAGCAACTGTGGCGATCACCGCTGCGACCCCGATCACAATGCCCAGCATGGTCAGCGCCGAGCGGGCCTTGTTGACTTGCAGAGCGCGGAAAGCGATGCGCATGGCGGAAAGCAGGCGTTTCATGAGAACACCTCCACCGGAGAGTCCGCGGGCGCCAGGCGTTCTGCTGCGGCATGGACAACCGGTTGGTCGCTCACCAGGCGACCGTCGAGGAAGCGGACAATGCGGTCAGAATACGCAGCGATGTCATCCGAGTGCGTGATCAGCAGGATGGTGATGCCGCGTTCGCGATTCAAGGCCCGGAAGATCTTCATGACCTCATCACTGGTGCGCGAATCCAACTGGCCGGTGGGCTCGTCCGCGAGAAGGATCTCCGGGTTGTTGATCAGCGCTCTGGCAATCGCCACGCGCTGTTGCTGGCCGCCGGAAAGCTGGCTGGGCAGGCTTCTTTCGCGGCCGGCCAGGCCAACCGATGCCAGCGCCTGCTGGGCACGCTCCGCGGCGTCAGGAACGCTCTGGTCAGTATAAAGAAGAGGCAGTTCCACGTTCTCCTGGGCGTTCACGCGGGGCAGGAGATTGAAGGTCTGAAAGATGAACCCGACCTTTTGATTGCGGATTTCCGCCAGTTGGTCGCGATCAAGCGATTCCACCGGGACGCCATCCAGCAGATAGCGTCCTGACGTGGGGCGGTCAAGACAACCCAGCATGTTTACGAACGTGGACTTGCCGGAACCGGAAGGTCCCATGATGGCCACGAATGAGCCGCGTTCGATTTGCAGGGTCACGTCGTCCACCGCGTGCACCGTGACTTCTCCCAAGTTGTAAATCTTGTGGAGGTTGCGGACATCAATGAGAGGGACCATGTCGGACCTACATTCCCGGCAGCCGGCGGATGGGCGTGCCCTGCGTGGAATTGCCGCTTGACTGGCCCGTGGTGGTGGCCCGGACAACGACCAGGTCCCCTGGCTTCAAGCCAGCGTTGGGCGTGACCGCGGTGAACTTTCCGTCAGAAAGGCCGAACTTCACCGGAACTGCTTTGAGTTTCCCGCTGTTGAGCAGGAAAAGCTGCGTTCCGGGCGGGGCTGAAGCGAGCCCCGAGCTCTTCAACAAGTCAGGTGAAGGACGAAAGCGCAGAGCAGAGTTCGCAACTCTTAATGAGTCGTCAACACGCGCCGTCACGATAGTCACATTGGCGGTCATGCCCGGAAACAGCTTGATGTCGGGATTTGAAACCGCGATCACCACATCGTAGGTCACTACGTTCTGGGCGACGATTGGAGCTTTGCGGACGTCAGTGACTTTACCGCGAAAGACCGTGCCCGGGTATGCGTCCACGGTGAACGAAGCCGGCTGGCCGGTACGGATAGAGCCCACGTCGGATTCGTCCACGTTGGTGTCAACCTGCATCTGCGTCAGGTCCTGGGCGATGTCAAAAATATCAGGCGCCTGAAAGGAAGCCGCAACGGTTTGTCCTACGTCAAAATGGCGGGCGATGACCGTTCCGGAGACCGGAGCGAGGATGCGGGTATGGTCCAGGTTGATCTGCGCCTGCCTGAGCGCGGCCTGGGACTGGCTGGCCTGTGACCGGGCGCCGTTCAGTTGCGTGCTGGCGACGTTGACCTGTGCCTGGACGGCCTGGATGTTGTGGTCCGCGGCGTCAATTTGTGACTGGTCAGCGGTAAGCTGTGCTTGCGAGGCATCATAAGCTGCCTTGGCGATGTCATGGTCCTGCTGCGATACCACACCATCCTTGAACAAGGTTTCTGAACGTTGCCACTGTATTTGCGCATTGAGCGCATTGGCCTTGTCTTTGGCCAGAACGGATTTCAGATTGTCACGGTTGGCGATGGCTCCGGCCAGATCAGCCTTTGCTTTCTCCACCTGCGCTTGCGCGGTCACCACGGCTGATGCCACGGAATCTGCCGCGCCTTTAGCCTGGTCCACCTGGGCCTGGAACATCTGAGGATCAATCAATGCCACCAGTTGGCCCTGCTGCACCTTGGTGTTGAAGTCGGCGTAAAGCGCCTTGATATTGCCTGAAACCTGGCTGCCCACTTGCACGTTCACCACGGCGTTCAACGTCCCAGTTGCCGTGATGCTGGCCTGGACGGCCCCGCGATCCAGTGCAACGGTTTCAAAAGTGACTTTGGCCTGGGCATAAGATTGCCACGCCCACCATCCAGCGACCAACAGCAGAGCCAGAATGATGCCCCAAGCCCATTTGGGGAAATGGCGTCTCTTGCGCAGGGAAATCGGCGTCACTGGCGCCGGGGCAGGAAGAACCACAGGGATTGCTTTGGGGGATTCCTTAGCGGCTGGTTGTTGCGGTGCGGTGGTTGCCATACTCGCGACTCCTTCCCGCAGCCAAGCATGAACCCGAAGCATGCTCAAAGCTGCGTGGGTCCAACATTGATGTTAGACAATGCTGTGGTGATTTGAGGTGACGGAGGTCACAGAGAGTCGTGACCTGCGTTACGCCGCTCAGTTTTTTCGGCCATCAGTTTTTTCGAGAAGAGTAGAAGCGCGAGAAGAGATCCTCGAGAACGATGGGCGATGGCATTCGCCAAGGCAGGACTCTTGCTCAACACGAATTAAGACTTGCATCGAACATCGCGTCTTCACAACCGTTCATTTCCGAACAGTAAAAATCTTGTTCAAAGACTGTAAACATCGCAGGCAGAGCTAACCTGCGGTTCACGTTGTTCGTCTAACGAAGAACACAATCGCATCAGCGATGAAACATTTTGGCTCTGTGGTGCGTATTGGTAGATGAGTTTGGGCCCGGTAGAAACGGGCCCGCGCAGAAGTAAGAAGACGGGTTAAGGGATTGTTCCCGCCCATGGTTTTAGGCGGCCTCAGGCGAGCGCAATCCCCGCGTAGCAACGAAAAGACAAGGGCATTCGTGTGCCACGGCCTTTTCGTTTAACCCTGAGGCAACATTCTAGGCCATCGGCGGAGGAATGCAAGTGGCCAACAGGAAAGAGCGGCCGCCCCCAACCGCTTCCCGACGCTCATTCGGGAAAGAACATAAGGAGCATCCGTAATGAAGTCCAGGTTATTTTCCAAATTCATGATCGCAGTTGCGGCGCTGGCCATGACGGCCGCGGCGTTCGCAGGCAGTAACGCTCATAAAGCAAGCTTCCAGATCGCGGCCCCGGCACAGGTCAACGGCACGGCATTGCCGGCGGGCGATTACGTCGCCAAGTGGGAAGGGACGGGCCCTGACGTCCAGGTCAGCATCGTGCGCGACGGCAAGACCGTGGCCACGGTGCCCGCCAAAGTCGTGGAGTCAGGCCAGAAGGCTTCCACCGACATGGCGGAGTTTGAGAATGCCAATGGATCGGGTACGCGGGAGCTGAGCGCGGTGCGCTTTGGCGGCAAGAAGTACTCGCTGGAGTTCAACGGCCCGGCAACGCAAGCCCGCAAGGCAAACTGAACGGCGCCACGCAATTAGTGTTTTGGGGAAAGTGGTATTGAGGCCCCAAGCCCCATGGCCAGCAGGCTGCGAGGAAAGACCGCGAAGGTGTGCCCGTCAAGCATGCCGATTCCGGTCCGCTCCTAGTGAAAGCAAATTCGTCGCGCAGTTTGCGTTCCTGCGCAGCCTGCTGGCCGTGGGGTTCTTTTGCGCGACCCCGTAGACTTGCGAAACAATTCCATCTGACGCAAGAAAGTCACTCGATTGATGGTATAGTTTGCGCGCTCTTTCTTGTTCTTCGGTTTTTGCGAAGGAGGCAACTGTGCTGATAAGACTTCGTGAATTCGGGCAAGTGACAATTGCCTTGGGACTTAGCGCGCTTTTGCTGGTTTCCGCCGGCCGCGCCGATGAGCATCATATTGTCAGCCGTGCGGAGCTGCAGAGCGAAGCGGTGGCGGCGTCGCAGGCGCGACAGCACAACATTGACTCTGTACGCCGGTTCCTCTCTTCACCCACGGCGGAAGAGGCCATCAAGTCCGCCAAGATGGATCCGCGACAAGTGTGTACCGCGGTGGCCAGCCTGGATGATCACGATCTGCAGCAACTGGCCGCGCGGGCCGGCCAGGCTCAGGCTGACTTTGCCGCTGGAGGACTCAACACAATTCAGCTAGCCCTTCTCATTGTCTTGGTTGCGGTGCTGATCCTGGTCCTGGTCTCTAGCCGCGTACCTTTCTAGCTGTTGCTGGACGCGCTGCGTCCCATCCGGCAGCGAAGTCGCAAAACTTCAGTCACAAAAAAGCGGCGCTTTATGGTCGTGTATACTTTGGTTCTGGCCGAGACATTACTCGGAGGAACCGAACTATGCAGTTTGATTTGCGGCAATCGGCACGCATGGTGATTGCTCTCGTTTTGGTGACACTCTTTCTTGTTCCTACGGACCTAGTGGCGCAGCGCCACGTGGTAAGCCCTGCTGACCTGCAGAAGGAAGTGCTGGCAGCATCGCAGGCGCGGCAGCACAATCTGGACACCGTCCGCCAGTTTCTCTCTTCACCCGTGGCGGAAAAAGCCATCAAATCCGCCAAGATGGACCCGCAGCAGGTACGCACCGCCGCGGCAACGTTGAATGACCAGGAACTGGCGAAGCTGGCAGCGCAAGCAGACAAAGCGCAGGCCGATTTTGCCGCCGGTAAGCTGAGTGACCGGGACCTGATCCTGATCATCCTGGGCATTGCCGTCGTCGTGCTGATCATTGTGGCAGTCCGATAGCGAGATCCTCATGTTAAGACGCGCGCCGCAGAGACTTGCGTTCATCGTATGTCTCTGCGGTTCGTTTTTTGCCTCAGAGAAATCCGGTATTTGGCTGGATGTCCCGTTCGTGAAGCAAGAGAAAGATGGCTGCGGCGCAGCCGTCGTCGCTATGGTCATGCAGTACTGGGCGCAGCAGCGGCCCAAGTCCGCCGACGAATCGCCCGCGAGCGACGCCGCCGCTGATCCAGTGGTCATCCAGCAAGCTTTGTACTCCGCCAAAGCTAAAGGCATCTATGCTTCTGACATGGAGCGATATCTACAAAAGCACGGCTTCCGCACGTTTGTCTTTCGCGCCACATGGGACGATCTGAAATCCCATCTGGAAAAAGGACGGCCGCTGATCGTGGCTCTGAGACCCGTGCCGGGCGAGAAAGCCCGGCATTACGTGGTGTTGGCCGGACTCGATTGGGAGCAGAGCCTGGTTCTGGTGAATGATCCGGCGCAGAAGAAGCTGATCAAGGAAGAACGTAGCGCGTTTGAAAAAGAGTGGGCCGCTGTGGGCCGGTGGACTCTGCTGGTGGTACCGGAATAGGTGCGTCGCCTGTCAAACCCGAAGACTTGCCGCGGATTCGTGAAATTACCTGGCATCTTGCTTTGTCTGGCGTTGGCGGGCCCACCGCTCGTCGCTCACGCGCAAAGCGCTCCTTCTGAACAGCAACTCTTTCAACAAGAACGCTGGACGGAACTGGTCCAAATGCTGGAGAAAATCCCACAGCGTTCCGCAGAGCAGGAATTCGAATTCGGCGTTGCCCTGGCCAATCTTTCGCGATGGGATGAAGCGCGGCACGCTCTCGTCGCCGGCAGGCAGCTGGCGCCGCAGGACAAACGCTTTCCCAGCGAACTGGCGGGCATCGAGTTCAAACAGAAGAAATATGGCGCCGCGGCTGCGCATTTGCGCCGCGCACTGCGGCTTGATCCCAAAGATGAATACGCCAATGACTTTCTGGCCACTCTGTATTTCGTCCAGGGAAATGTTGAAGCGGCGGTGAAGTACTGGAACCTCCTGGCCAAACCCCGTCCGGCCGTGGTTGCGGTTCGCAACGATCCCAAGCTGCGCATCCGTCCCGCGCTGCTGGACCATGCGCTGGCTTTCTCTCCAGCCAGCCTGCTCACGCTGGAAGAGCTGCGGACCAGCGAAGCCCGCATGAACAATCTGGAGATATTTCCCAGCTATCGCCTGGATCTGGTGGCCGGCGACGACGGGAAGTTTGACGCGGTGGTCCGCGCGGAAGAGCTGAACGGCTTCGGCAACGGCAAGCTTGACGCGCTTCTGCGCACTTTCAGCGGCTTGGGAAACCAGGAGATCACGCCGGAGTACTACAACCTGAAGCGTTCGGCGATCAACATTGTTTCAGGGTTTCGCTGGGACCCGGACAAACGTCGCGGGAGGATTTCGCTCTCCGGGCCGCTGGGCTTTCGTTCACCGGCCGACCCACGCTGGCGGTATCGCCTGAGCGTGGATGTTCGCAATGAGAATTGGGACATCCGCAACGGCTTTACCGGGCCGGCGCCGGTGCTGGAGTCGCTCAACCTGCGGAAGGAAGTGGGCTCGGTGGAAATCTCGCGCCTCATCGGCTGGCGCTGGAAGTGGACTCTGGGCGCTGAAGTTTCGCATCGCGATTTCCGCAATGTGGTCCCCGTAAGTTCGCTGGGACCGGTGCTCACGACGCAGATGTTGAAGGAGGGCTATCAGCTCAAAGAAACTGCGGCTCTCGACGCGCAACTCTGGCGCTCGGCGGAGCGGCGGATTACCCTCTCCAGCGGCTTGCGTTCGCAAGCGGGACGGCTGTGGTCGCCGCCGGCTGAGGCCTTTGAAAAACTTCAAGCATCACTTGAAGCCCACTGGCTGCCGGACGTGAAAGGTGACGATTACCAGACCTGGTGGCGCTTGCGCGGCGGCAAGACGTTTGGTGACGTCCCGTTTGACGAACTCTTCATGCTCGGCCTGGGCGCGGACAATGACCTGCCCATGCGCGCCCACGTGGGCACGCGCCACGGACGCAAAGGCAGCGCGCCGCTGGGCCGCGACTACGTCCTCAGCAACTGGGAAACCGACAAGAAGATTTATTCCAACGGAATTTTCGCCGTGAAAATGGGGCCGTTTGCGGATGCGGGCCGGATCACGGACCCTGACCCATTATTGACCCAGCGGAAATTGCTGGTGGATGTGGGCGCGCAAGCCAAGGTGCGCATACTGGGTGTGACCGTGGTGCTCGTGTACGGGAAGGACTTGAGGACAGGGAACAATGAGTTCTTTGCGACCTTGGATCGGTAAGCATCATTTCGGCGGTGCTCTAGAATGTCAGTATGCGCGCGCTGATCATCGGAGGAACACGGAACCTGGGACCGTCCATTGTCCAGGCTCTGCTGGAGCAGGGATACGAAATTGCTGTCTTCAATCGCGGCCAGACTCCGGATGACTTGCCGCAAGAAGTAGAGCGGTTGCGTGGCGACCGCAGTGATCCGGCCCAGCTTCGCCGGGCGATAGGCGGCAGAGACTTCGACCTGGTGGTGGACACAACTCTCTACACCGGCGTCGACGCGGAAGCTGCCGTGGACGTGCTCAGTGGACGCGCCGGTCGTTACATCTTCTTAAGCACCGGGCAGGTGTATCTGGTGCGTGTCGGCGCGCAGAGACCGTATAAAGAAGATGATTATCCGGGCGAGGTGATGGCCGAACCGCCGAAGGCGCATGAGTCCGATCACGCCAACTGGCTTTACGGCTTCGACAAGCGCCAGGCGGAAGATGTGTTTGCGCGCGCGTGGCAGGAGAAGAAATTTCCTTACACCAGCCTGCGCTTGCCGATGGTAAATAGCGAGCGCGACCACTACGACCGCATCTATGGCTACTTTCTGCGCTTGCAGGACGGCGGACCGATTCTGATTCCCGACGAAGCCAACCTGCCCGTGCGCCACGTCTACGGCGAAGACGTCGTGCAGGCTATTCTGCGGCTCGCCTCGCAAAGCGATCTGGGCAAAGGCGAGGCTTACAACATTGGACAGGATGAGACGGTGTCACTCGAAGAATTCTTGCAGCTATTGGCGGAGATCGCCGGGCGTCCGCTGAAGCTGGCGCGCGTGCCGCGAGAGAAATTGGACGCGTTGCAATTGCTGCCTGATTGCTCGCCTTTCAGCGGCCGATGGATGTCGTCGCTGGACAACGCGCGCAGCAAACGCGAACTGGGAATGGAATACACGCCGCTGTCCGTTTATGTAAAGAAGCTCGTCGGACATTTTGCCGCCAGCCCGCGGCGGCAGATTGCCGGATATGAGCAGCGGTCCACTGAACTCGGGTTGTCGAGCAACAGGTGAAGGCTGAAGTGTGAGGCCGGGATTCTTGAGCAATCCGGGGCCCATTCCTGCCTGAGCAACCCCAAAACCTCATTAGAAAACCTTCATACCACTCAAACAGGCAGGCACTTCCGCGTGTCTATGTCCGTGATGGCCGTCACATCTCACCGGAGATGTGACTTGCTACCCTCCATGAAGCCTTAAACGCGCTTGCACAAGCAGGTTTGCATGAGTAATGAAGACCGCGAATACACGCCTTCCTGGTTCGGGACTCCGAGCGTGCTTGCATCCTTTCATCAAATGCTCTTGGCGAACCTCTATGATGGCGTCTATCTGGTGGATGCTGACCGGCGCATCATCTCCTGGAACCATGCGGCCGAAGCCCTGACCGGCTATGCGGCCGAGGAAGTCGTCGGCCGCTTGTGCTGTGACAATTTCTTGGCGCACGTGGACGACAACGGCTGCAAGCTCTGTGAGAACGGCTGCCCGTTCACGGCCGCCCTCCAGGACGGCCAAAGCCACGAGTCGGAAGTTTACCTGCGTCACAAACAAGGGCACCGGGTCCCGGTGAGCGCACGAGTTGTCCCTATCATTGGCGACCATGGGCGCGTGCTGGGAGTGGCTCAGATCTTCAGCGATCTGCGGGCCCGGATCATGGAGCGCAGAACGCTGGAGCTGGCCAAATTGGCGTTTCGCGACTTTCTGACCGGCCTTCCCAACCGGCATTACACTGACTTGAAAGTGCACCAGGCGGCGCAAGAAATGGAAGAAGTCGGGCGAGCTTACGGGATACTGATGATTGATCTTGACGAGTTCAAGCGGGTCAACGACCACCACGGCCACGCTGTGGGCGATGATCTCTTGAAATCCGTGGCCCAGACTTTACAGCGAAGCTTGCGTTCCGAGGACCTGGTGGGCCGCTGGGGCGGAGAAGAGTTTCTGGTCATCGTAGCCGACGCAACTCCATCCGGACTGCATGAAGTGGGCGAGCGTTGCCGCAAGCTGATCGCCCACTCCGAAGTCCGTGTGGGAGCCATGGGCCTTTGGGTGACGGCCTCCGTCGGCGGCGCCATCTTACGGAAAGGCGATTCTGTGGACGCGGCCATCGCGCGCGCCGACTCGCTTATGTATCTCAGCAAGAAGAATGGCGGCAACCGGACGAGCGTGGACTTACCCTCCACCGAGTCTGCATCGCGATCCGGCGGAGGGGGCACGGTGTGGATGGAGCTCATCAACCCGTCCTTTGAATAGACACCATTCGGCGGAACCCCTTGCCGCAGACCGGCGACGCACAAACTCTTAAACTCTTCGTTTTCACCTAGCCCAATGCTGGGCGAGTCCTGCGCCTTTACCAACTCTTACTCATCTTTACAATTTTCCAGAGTGGAGCGGGGCCGACGTGTGTTCCTAGTATGCAAAGGGAAGTCAGAAAGGCGTTAACGCCTAAACATAGGCTTGAATGAATCAGGATACGGAGGGAACGTATGCGATATCTGCGAGGGATATTTTTGGGAGCTGCAATGTTGAGTGGAAGCATCGCCTTTGCCGGAGCACAAGCGATTGTCCCGGCGCAGCGGCATTACGATCGTGACGACCGTTACCGCGACCGCAACTACGTTGCTGATTTTGCTCGGCGCATGGGACGCCAGGACGGCTTCAATGACGGCTTGCGAGACCGGCGCACCGGACACAGCTTCCGTCCGACACACGACAGCAGCTACAAGCACGCCGACAACGGTTATGAGTGGCGCTTCGGCAACAAGAACGAGTACAAGGCGTTCTATCGTGAAGGCTACGCGCAAGGGTACGCGCAGGGCTACAACAACGGCCCGTACCAGAGGCGGTAAGCGGCAGCTTCAAAACTCGGGTGCCAAAAGAAGAGACGCGGACCAGCCCGCGTCTCTTTGCTTTTCTCAGGGAGAACTACCAGACTTCGCATTTATCCGCCGGCGGGCGGACCATCGGCGTTCCGGCTTTGCAGGAAAACGCCTCGGCAAACTCGCTGAGGTTGGAAACCGGACCAATCACGCGATACTTGGCGATGGGATGAGGATCGCCCTGGATCATGACCCGTTGCGTTTCCGGACGGATTTCGTCGCCGCGCCACTGTCCCCAGGCGATGAAGAACTGCTGGTCCGGAGTGAAGCCGTCAATGGTCGGGGCCGGGTGCTGCTTCTGGGCTTTCTTGAACGCCAGGTAGGCAATCTTGGCGCCCGCTAGGTCGCCGATGCTTTCACCCAGCACCAGCTTGCCGTTGTGATGGATGTTGGGCTCAATGTAATAGCCTTCAAACTGTTTGACCACGCAGGCAGTGCGCTCTTCAAAATGCTTGAGATCGTCAGGAGTCCACCAGTTGTTGAGGCGGCCCTGGGCGTCAAATTGCGCTCCTGAATCGTCAAAGCCGTGGCTGATTTCGTGGCCAATGACCACGCCGATGCCGCCATAGTTGACGGCGTCAGCGTTCTCCACGCTGAATGACGGCGGCTGGAGAATGCCGGCGGGGAACACGATCTCATTGAGCAGGGGATTGTAATAGGCGTTGGAGGTGGGCGGCGTCATGCCCCAGCGCCCGCGGTCCGTGGCTTTGCCGATCAGGCCGCGGTCTTCTTCCACGTTCCAGCGGACGGCTGCTTCCTGGTTGGCCCAGTACGATTCGCGGCCCAGCTTGATGGCGCTGTAGTCCTTCCACTTGTCGGGGTAACCGATCTTGGGGTTAAAAGTGGAAAGCTTCTCCAAGGCCTTCCTCTTGGTGTCCGGCGTCATCCATTGCAGGCCTTCAATGGTGTCATGCATCGCCGCCAGGATGTTCTGGACCATTTCCTGCGCGCGCTTCTTGGCTTCCGGCGAAAAATACTTCTCCACGTACTTCTGGCCCAGGGCTTCGCCCAGCAGATTGTCCGTGGCTTCCGCGCAGCGTTTCCAGCGGGGCTTGAGTTCCTTGGCGCCGTTGAGATATTGGCCGTAAAACGCAAAGTTCTCATTGACGAAAGGATCGGACAGGCCGTCGGCAGTGGAATGAAGGAACTGCCAGCGCAAATATGTCTTCCAACTAGCGACCGGAGTTTCCTTGAGCTGGCGGTCCACTTCCTGCATGAACTTGGGCTCGTTGACGTTGAGATCGGCGCGGAGAAGCTTGGCGGCGTCAAAATAAGCGTCCCAATCCATGACTGCAGACAGCTTCTTGAGGTCGCCGAACTTCGTTTTGTGGTCGGTAGCCTGGGGATCGCGCAAGGCAACGTTGTCCAGCGAGGCTTCCGCAAGTTTTTTCTCGAACTCAAACACGGTTGTGGCGCCGGCTTTGGCTTTGGCTTCATCGTAACCGGCGAGCTTGAACATGTTGGTTACGTGGACCAGATACTTTTCGCGGGCGTCCACAAAGCGCTTCTCGGTCTTCAGGTAGTAGTCGCGATCCGGTAGCCCGAGGCCGCTGGCGAATACGGTGGCGATGGTGGTGGCGGGTTCGTGGTTATCCGGCTGGGAAACCAGGCCGAAGGGAACAAAGATCCCCAGAGCGTGCATGTGGCGCAGGGTCTTCTGCAGGTCGGCGGGAGTCTTGATGGCGTCAATTTCCGCAAGAAACGGCTGCGCCGGGGCGAGTCCGGCTTTGTTGATGCGCGCTTCATCGGTGCAGGAGCCGTAATAGTCGCCAATAAGTTGCTCAACGCTGCCCTTAGGCCAGTCGGTTTTCTTCGAGACTTCATCCAGAATGACTTTGAGCTGTTCCTTGGCGGCTTCACCGGCCTGCCAGCGGCGGCTCCAGCGCGACATGGACGCAGGGATGGGATTGTTGGCGCGCCACGTCCCGTTGGCAAACTGAAAGAAATCCGTGCAGGGGTCGGTCTTTCGGTCAAGGTCGCCCAGTTCGATTCCACGTTGCGGGGTTTGTTGGGCGAAGGCTGAGGCACAGCTCAGCAGCAGAACTAACGAATACTTCAAAAAACGCATTTAGCGATCCCTCGGCGAGTGAGATGAGAATAACAATCTTAACAAGAACAGAATTCGGACAAGCCCGCAGGTCATCCAATGCGGAAGCCGATCAACCGCCTGCATCGGCACACGATCAGCGTTCGTCAAACCCAAAGGTGTTGGCACGCGCGCAGCAAACCAAGAATATGCTTAGAGACTGCCTTCCTGCCGAAGAGTAACTGAGCCCTTTTCGCTGCGCAGACGCAGGTGCGTGCCACCCTGGTTGACCGTCCCGCGGACGTCACGGTCCCAGCGGCTGCCGGCATGTGAGGCGAGCGGGAAGTCACTGTGGAAACTGGTGCGGCGGCCGCCGGAGAAATCCACGTCAAAACCGGCATTCTTGGGCAGGCGAAGCATGATCTCGCCCTTGTAGGTTTCAAGGCTGGCGCTGTCGCCCAGGGAACGGACGCTGATATCGGCGTCAGCTTTGTAGGACTTGATGTCCAACGCGCCGCGCACGTTCACGTCGCGCAGGCGGATGGAGTCCTTGTAAGTGTCAATGCGAATCCCGCCGCTGGTGGACTCAATGGCGATGGGCGACTTGTAACTGTGGATGCGGATGTCACCCTGAATGGAAGCGATCCTGATGTCCGGCTTATAGGATTCAATTCTCACGTTGACCTGGCGAGGGACGCGGATTTCAAGCTCCACCGCGGCGGTGTAGTCTTGCCAACAGAAAACACAGGTATAGTTCGGGTATTTGACCGCGATTTCAACTTTCCCGCTGTCATTGTGAAAGTTGATCTGCAGGTTGTCCATCCACCATTTACGGTCGGACTCGCTGCCATCAAAGCGCTTACGGACGTCCACCACAACCTGGCTGCCTTCCGTGCCGGTGACGTGGATGGTGCCTTTGTAGTTGTCCACCACCAGAGCGCCGCCGGCGTCCAGACTGAAGGTACGCTGGAAATGTTCAGCTTTCTCATCGCTCGAAGTCTGAGCGGACAAGGAAAATGGCACGAGAAGAGCTGCGGAGACGACGGCGAGAATAAGAGCGCGCATCTTTTGGCCCACAAGATTCAGGCTTGCAAGATTCATGGGAAACCCCCTTTTTCGGGGCATTTTCGTTTTGCCCTATCCTTAGTACGCCGGAGAACTGTCGCTGGTTCCGTTAGACGCAGAGATTGGGGAAAAGTAACCGGGGCCCAAGCGGCTCCAGTGCTATGAAGGTGATTTGCGGCCCGCTAGCTGGGCCCGTCGCGTTCCAGTGCGGCGAAGATCTTGATGGGCGAATTCGACGGGCTTACCCTCTGTTCGTAGTCGCGGAAGCCTTTCAGTTTCAGGGTGATGGTGCGCTCAGCGCCGTCCGGCTTGCGCAGTAGGGTAAAAGCAAAAGGCGTTTCGCCGATCTTGCTGCCGTCAACAAAGATTTCCGCACCGGAAGGCGACGATGTGACGTCAGTGCGTACGCCCGCCCCAACTGGCTGCGAAACCGCGGCTTTGCCCATCAGATGCTCGCGGATGGCCCGCACGTCGCGCCGGATTCCAAAGAGCTGCATTTGGGCCACAAACGCCGCAATACCCAGGGCCAGTGAGACGAGCCACACGAGAACGATCACACCATCAGCCACGATGCCTCCATACGAGTCTTTTTGGCGGTCAAGATGCTACAGCGCTTTTAAGAGTTTCAGCCACCGGTCCCAGGACTCCGCCCGGGCCTTCTTGTTGGCCGTTGCCATATCGTGCGCTTTTTTGGCGGCTGGATCGTCGCTGGTGTTGGCGATCGCGGCGTCAGCGGCGGGATCTTGTCCGGCGCGCATGAAGCCATGACCCGCGCCCTCGTAAGTGATGGGATCATATTTCTTGCCGCCCGCTTTCATCGCTGCCGTGGTGTCAGGAATGGTGGCGCCGATGCGCGCGTCATTGCCGGCATAGAAACCATAGACGGGGGCATTGATGGCGGTGACCTCTTTCGGCCCGGAGCCGTAAAACACAAACGCGGCGCTCAGGTCCTTGCGGTTGGTGGCGAAGCGGAATGACTGGCTGCCGCCCCAGCAGAATCCCGCGACGGCGATCTTGCCGTTGGCGGCGGGAATCTTCCTGGCGTAGTCGGCGACGGCGTTCAAGTCAGCGGTAACCTTATCGTCGGGCAGCTTGGAGTTGGCTTCACGCGCAGCGTCAACGCTGGGGAAGTCGCTGGACTTGCCGCCGTTCGGCCCCATGCCGGAAAGAAAATCAGGAGCAATGGCAATGTATCCGTTGGCCGCCAGTTGATCAGCCACGCTCCGCGCCCAATCCGACAAGCCGAAGATCTCATGGATCACGATGATCACCGGGGCCTTCTTCTTGACCTCCGGATACACGATGAAAGCATGCACGGTGCGGTTGTCATGCTTGATCTGCACCCACTCGCTGTGACGTGATGATTTTTCCAATGACTGTTTGGCCCATTCCTGCGAGAAGGCCGCGGGAAGACTGAGCAGTAGCACAACGGCGAGAGCGATGGTTCGTTTCATGGCGGAAAGAGTGTACTACGCTCGCAAGAAGCCGACAATCGTGGTCAAGGGAACTCTACCTACTTCGGCCCATTCGTCCTCTTGCTTGTCCTGACGGTCGAGGCTCCGCGCTGCGGCGCCGGCGCACCTTTTGCCGTCTTGCTGTTTGCAAGACCGACCTTCTTGTCGGCCTGTTTGGCCCAGTACTTTTCCAGCTCGCGCATGTTCTTGGTTTTCATGGAACTAGCATGACACATTCGCGTCGCAAAAATCGAGCGGGTTGCAAAAATCACGGATGCAACTGCCCCGCAGGCCAAGGCCGTTCACGCTCAGCCCGAAGCTTCCATGGCTTGGGCTTTTGCGGCACGGAAATGGACACCGCAATCGCTGCAATGGCCACGACCGGCAAAAACGCTACAGCCGAAGGCAGGCTGGAGCGCAAGGCGGCGGTGACTAACGCCGCTAACGCGTATGCCAGAAATACCTCGGCTTGCAGGCTGAGGGAATGTTCGGGATCGCGCATGCCTTCGTCCTTTTGCGGCCCGCTGGAACCGGCGGCAGGCAACCAACGATGCACCAGCCCTGAGAACAGACTGGTGATGGTCCCAGTGATGTACGTCGTGGCGATACCCGGCAAGCTCAGACCCTTGACCGCGGCGCTTTGCAGTCCCATGGCCAGGCCGGAAACGCTGATCATCAAGTTCATCACAGTGCGGCTGTCCGGGCTGTGCGCGAAGCTGAGCGCGCAGAAAACCGCCAGGATCACGGTTTCAACATAGACCGCCCGGCGGACAGGCTTCCAGGTTTTGGCGCGGTCGCCTTCGCCCACAATGATGGCGCCCAGCACCACGCCGGCGATGAAAGCGATCAGCGCAACGAGCGAGCGTTCCGCCGCCGTGCTCTTCAGTTGCCCGGAGGAAATTCCCAGCAGCACCGCGTTGCCTGTCATGTTGGCGGTGAAAACGTGGCCGGATAGGTACATGAGGGCGTCCACGCTTCCGGCGGCCCAGGTGAAGAGAAGCACGGTGGCGCGGCGCGGAACAATGTCAAAGGCGCTTCTGCGGGGCATGTTTGCAACCTCCAGAGCCTTCAGGGCGGAGTCCCAGATGTCTGCGGGATTTTAGCCGCTGGGCAGGGAAGGAAACAACGTGTGAATCGCCGCGTTATAGCGTCAGGACGTCATGGATGATATCCAGTATCTTCTGTGTGCGCCGGTTGACGATGATCACGTCCACTCCAATCACCCGCCGGTCGCAGTAGCAGTCCACGGGCAGGCGAGGCAGCCGGTGTTCCAGCTCTTCAGGAAAAGGCTGAAGACGTTTCTGTAGTCCAGGAGGCAGAGTGCCGTCGCGCTCCAGGTGCTTCTGCAACCCTGGTGGAAGATGCTCGCGTTTAGCGAGCCCAGGCGGCAGATTTGACCGTTGATCGCGAAAATAATCGTGGATGATCTGCTGGTCGTGCCCGCTGAAGCGAACTGTTCCAGCGCTGCTACCGCGATCATCTTGTTGCTGCCCCTTGCCTTTGCCTTTGCCCTTGCCTTGGGCGGAAGCCGGAGTCACGAATAACGCCGCGCAGACTGCGCTGGCTAACATCATCTGCAAGATTCGCCTGGACATGTCGCCCTCCCTCATCGCACCACAGAAGTCCACCATACTCTGGCCGTGGCGCCGTGATCAAGTTGCGCCGGAACCCCACTCGCGTTACCAACGGACTGCCCGAATCAGATTTGCGTTGCTCGCTTCCGCCCGGCGGTTTATAAATGCGTCTACAAGGGGTGCCTATGCCCAGGCACGAGGAGCTTTTACAGGAATTTCAGCTATTCGCCCAGTCGGCCGCCAGCGTGGAAACGCTGATGGAACGCATGTGCCAGCGCCTGCACCACGAGCTGGCGCGCTACAACTGGGTCGGTTTCTACCTGCTGGACCCCAAAGACCACCATTTTCTCGTGGTGGGGCCGTTCGTCGGCAGCTTTACGCCCAACGCGCGCATCCCGCTTGACCGCGGACTCTGCGGCGCATGCGCCACCAGCGGCAAGACCATCGTGGTGCAGGACGTGGCCAAAGACCACCGTTATCTTCCCGGCACGGACATGGTCAAGTCAGAGATCGTGACGCCGGTTTTCGTGAAGAGCAAGTTCGCCGCTGAACTGGACATTGAAAGCTACTTCGCCAACACCTTCGGCCCTGCCGACCAGCAGTTCGTGGAAGCCTGCGCCGCGCTGGTGGGAAAGTACATGGACGGCGCCGGCTCCAAGCCGTAGCTGCGGGACGTCGGCTGTTGGCGGCGCAACCGTTGCCATCAATGCCTGCCGATGAGCGCAAGCACTCCGTCTTGCAGGAAATGCGAGACAATGCCAGGACGCAAGCTGCTGCGCCAGTGTGCCATCAGGCCCAGCATAGTTCCCAGAAGCGCAATCACCAGCGCGTACTGCCCGCCTTGGTACGAATGCGCAGCGCCAAAAAGAGCGCCTTGCAACACCAGCCCGGCTGGTCCGCTTTTCACCATCGCGGAAAGTTGTTTTTGCAGATAACCGCGGAAGACGATTTCCTCGCATATTCCGGCGGAGAGGGAGAGCAAGACCCAAACCGCGATCTCCACCGGGCCCTGCGGCAACATCTGGCCGATGTTGGCCTGCTGTTTGGCGTGGATCAGATGGGTGAACAGCCCCAGAACCACGTTGGACACAACCAGAAAACCCACAGCGATGCCGAAGTCGCGCAGCACCCCAGTCCAGCGCGCCCAACTGCCTCCAACCAGTTCGCGCAGGGTCACGCCGCGCGTCCGTGTACCCAGCCAGACCAGCGCAACGAAAAACCATTCGGCGAATATCACCAGGGCGTAACGCGCCACGCGTCCGTGGATGGCCGACGGCGCAAAGCCGCGGAGGTAGAAACTGCGCCCGGCGTAGGCAGCCAGCGCCAGTAACAGCAGCAGGGTGTGCCACCAGGGAGCGATGAGCTTCCATGGCGATGCGGGTGTTGGGCTGGTGGCGATGCTGTTCAAGGGCCTCCATCTACTGCAAACGGGAATGACAGATTTGGGACTGTAGTTCCTTTGGACGAAAGGGCCACTTCAGGGTAAGCAGACCCAACAGCGATTCCCGTGTGGCACAGGAACTCCTGCCTGTGCGCTTGTTCTTCCGATCAGAGTTGTCAGGCCGGTCTCAGTGTCGAAACCGGCCCGAAAAGTTAGCCCAGCATTCTTCCGCCTCCAGCCACCTGGTCTTACCCCAGTTGGTAGCCGAGCGCCCCCTTCACCCACGGAGCCGGCGTGCCATCCTGCTGGAAGAAGGCTTCCGTGACTTGTCCGCCGGTGGTGATGGTCAGCATGGCAAAGCCGTTCATCACGCGCGGGGGCAGGCTGGGGTTGGCGGTGTTGTCGTAGCATTGCACTTGCGACGCCGGCGCCTGCTGCAGTCCCCAGGCATTGCCGAAGGGCAGTGCTCCGTGGCCCACACAGCGGCCATACACGTTGTTCTTGGTGTAGGTGGGGTTGGGATAAACAATCCCATTGTGGACGTGGCCCCAATACCAGGCTTTAGGCGTGCCGCTGAGAGCCGCCGTGACTTGCGCCCATAGGCAGTTCCCCAGCCAGTCCGTCACCAGCTCTGAGCCGTCATAGGCGATGGGGTTGTGATGGGTGAGCACGATGGCGTTTTGTGCCGCGACTCCGCCCTTCACCAGACCCTGAATGAATGTCGGCTGTGCCAGATATCCGCTTCCGGTTCCTGGTATTCCTTGGATGCTTCCGTCCATGACCATGGGCGAGGGCGACCAAAACGCTGAGTCCAGCCCCAGGATGGTCCACGGTTTTCCCGGCTGCTGGGGATTGGCGTATTGCAAGGCGAAGTAGCTGGCGTTGTTTTGCAGCTTGAAGATGCTGCTGCTCAGGGCTTTGAAGTAGCCGAAGGCGCCGTCATACATCTCGTGGTTGGAGTTCAGGGTAAATGACTTTCCGGAATACGCTGCCGGCCACACCGAGAGCAGGTTGTTCTGTTCTTCGCTTGACGTGCCCGCGTAGTAGACGTCGCCAAGATGAATAATGTAGTCCGGATTCTGCCTGACGATGGCCTGCATCACGCTGGCTGCCGGACCGTTGGAGTAAGGGCCCGTTCCCCAGTCGCCGACGAGCGCGATCTTGACCTGATTCGGGCTGGCGCCGGTGATCGGCACTATCTTCGGAGTCTGCGCAAATGTCGCAAAATCGTCGCCGAAGTAGTGGTAGAGATACATCAGCACCGCCAGGTTCCAGTTGGGGTCCATCTGCCCGTAGGTGCTCTGGCTGTACCAGGTGCCGTCCGGGGCCACCAGTCCGGGCTTGCCCACCGCCACGGCGTTCAACAGGCTCTGGTAGTTGGCGGCGTTGATCTGGGTCACCGGCAGCCCGATCATCGTCTTCCATATGTCTCGCAGTCCTTTCAGAATGGGATCGTTGCCAGGATTGTTCATCCAGTAATCGAGCAGCCCGAATTCCACGGCGCCCTTGCCTCCGGGATTGGTGGCCGGCCCGCTCCACACGCCGGCCTTCTGCATCATCTGGATGACGATGTATTCGCTGGCCTGGACGAAGGTGTTGAAAAAACCTGTAGCCGATCGCAGCACCGGATCGGCTTGTATCCGGGCTTTCATTTTCTTCAGTTGGGGCGCCGTGAAACTGCGTACGGCGGCCCCGGATTTCCCTGCGGTAGTTGCTTTCCTGGACTGGGTGGCTTTCTTGGATGAAGTTGCCTTCTTGCGGGGTCTTGCTTTTGGCATAAATTCTCCTTGCGTATGCCGATCTTTCGATTGGGCGCAGTTAATTCCTCTAAGTTAAGGTGCACCGCGCTTCGCGGCCCCGGCGCAGAACCACCATCTCCCCCTGGCCGGCGCTGGAGAGAGCGATCAGGCTGATGCTGAAACCGCAAAGCATTGGATGAAACCGATGGCGAGAAACTTACTTGCGGGGTCCGTGCCGGCCATCCAGCATTCTCTACGCAAGAAGGGCAATATGCAATAACGCCGATCTCTTCATCCCCCTAGCCCCTCCCGTTCATCTTGAGCCGTTTTGCGGGCGTGAGCGCAGCGGGAGCCCGCAGGCGAAATCCTGAGCGAGCGGAGCGAGTCGAAGGACCTCTACCCCCATCGGCTTCATCCCCGGAAAATAAAGACTTAGCTCAAGTCATCCCCGGCGATGATTTTGTCATTCCGAACGGAGTGAGGAATCTGCTTTTGCCTTTCCGATCACCCGATGACCCGATCACCAGATCACCCGATCAGGCGCGCTTCGCGCACTCACACCCTAGGGCGCGGCCCATGATAGCGCAATTCCAATAGCGAATCAATAACGAAGTAGTACATGTCCACTGCGCGGGTCTAAGATCGATGCTGTTTTGTGACCCTCAGCCTGCATGGGTCAGCCCACATAACCACGATCTGCGCCGCAGGCGCGAAAGAGCCTAGCCCAGGTGCGTAAAGCCCTGGGGCGGGTTGAGGGAAGGGATCAAACCCGTAAGCAGTGACAGCTCTGCACGTCTTGACCGACATACTTCGCGCAAACCAAGGCATGTGGGGAAACGACGCTCGACATCTTGAGTGTAAACAGCAGGCACAACATGAGAGAATCATGCAGAAACGAACGATATGTCTAAACTCCACGACACCTTGCTGCAATATCCGCAGTTTTTTAAGGATAAACTGGAATCTGCCCCAAAGATCCGTGCTGCCGTAGACACAACTATCGGGCTGGTAAGCGATGTGCTTCTGGTAAGCAAGCTTCCATTCTTCCAGGACTATACGGACCACGGTTATCAGCACCTGTCAAAAGTCTTGGAAATTGCGGACAAACTCATTCAAGAGACAGCGAAAGACGTTTGCAGTCCAGAAGACATTGCTGTCCTAGCTTTTTCGATATTGTTGCACGACTTGGCTCTCCACCTCAGTGAGGCAGGTTTTCTTTCCCTAGTTGCACCTCAAGGGTGCGACGCTGGGGAAAAAGCGCCCATTCAAGATTGGCCGAGGCTGTGGGCGGAATTCTTATCGGTAGCCAGACATTGGGACGATCGCAAACTTGTCGAAATATTTGGCGCAGATGAATCTGGTGCACCCCTTGCCCTCGTAAGGAATCCCCTGGATCATTACGGCAATTTAACTGAGAGTGACCGTAAACTGATCGGTGAGTTTATCAGGCAGCATCATGCCCAAATGGCTTATGAATTTGCGATCGCGGGCTTTCCAGGCTCTGGGAGCCAACGCTTGAAGTTTGAGGCATTTGACCCTGAGCTTAGGGAAATAGCAGGTATTGTGGCACGCAGCCACGGATTCGCATTGCGTGACGGCATTCGAAATCTTGAGGACCGACAGATCAGCAAACTGGAACAAGATAATATTCATCCCGTTTTCTTAATGGGGATTCTTCGAGTCGCTGATTTTCTTGAGCTCGGTGCTGACCGGGCGCCTCTAATAGCGTTTACATACAAAGAATTCAAAAGTCCTGTATCAAAAAAAGAATGGCGAACGAATCAAGCATTTCGCGCGATTAGTTGGTCTAATCCTGATGCTGAATCCATTTATGTGCCAGCCAAGCCGAAAGATGTCTATTCGTTTTTGGAGCTTAGGAGATGGCTGCAGGCTATACAGTCCGAGCTTGATATGGCGTGGGCCGTTATGGGAGAGGTGTATGGGAGCAACACAAAATTCTCGAAGTTCGGTTTGACGATTCGGAGGGTTCGCTCAAATATTACCGATGATCTGGCGGCATTTGCCAATCTGTCCTCCTTCGTGCCGCGACGAGTCGAGCTTGGCGTTGCGAGGGCGGGCGTCTTAAAGCTTTTCATTGAGCCGTTGTATGGAGACAAGCCGGAAATAGGCATTCGCGAACTCATTCAAAACGCTGTCGACGCCGTTCGCGAGCGTTGGGAATTTGAAAAGAAACATGGTCTATCGGGTTCGCTGTCCGCACCCGAGGAAGATGATGTCGAAGTTTGGCTCGATGAGCCAGATGAGAATGGCGCGTCCACGCTGACCGTCACTGACAAAGGCATCGGAATGACCGACGAAATAATTACGAATTATTTTTTGAAGGCTGGCGCATCATTTAGGAAGAGCATCGCATGGAAGAAGGAGTTTGAAACCGGGACAGACGCGTCCGAGGAGCCAAAGTTAAAATCTCAGGTACTCAGATCTGGCCGCTTTGGAATCGGGGTATTAGCAGCTTTCTTGCTCGGTGACAGAATTGAGGTTGCTACAAGGCACATCACAAGCGAGCGGGGTCTTCGATTTTCCTTACACCTAGATGTGCAGCCTGCAGCGCTTGAGTTGGAGCCCATTCAATTGAACTACGACGCAAATCTGCCAGTTGGCACGACCATAAAGGTCACCGTCACAAAGACTAAAAAAGAAGACCAGCCAGAAGGACTGAAGAGCCCAAACATCTTCTCAGATTCGGATCTTTGGGACTGGTATTGTCTGGAAACGCCGTCGGTCGCCCGATTCTTGGGAAGCCAAAAAAAGAAGCTTAAACAGTCAGTCACTCTTCCTGACGAGGGAGGTCCCTTGCCGGCTGGCTGGCACTCTTTGGAATCGAAGGAATATAGGACTGTTCACGCGCTGGCGCCTAAGGTATCGGCTACCAATCTATTGCGTCTTGTCTGCAACGGAATCAGGATTCCGCACGGTGTTCCTTACGCTAGCATTACCCGCGCAATTGACGATCTGCAGAAGGATGACTTCCAGGAAGAGCGAATTTTCTGGTTGGACATGCCGAGCTTTTCGATTTTTGATCCCGACGGTAATTTGCCGCTAAACCTTCAGAGAGAAGAGCTTACGAGTATTCGCCTCGATTTTTTGGAACCGGCGCTCGCTGTTCAGGCGAGAGCGTGCTTGGCATTGCTTCTGCTTACTGCTCCTGCAAGAATGCGACTAACAGCCGAATTAATACACGCGATTGAAAGCGTAGGGCATTTTCATCATACGATGCCGGTTTTCTTCACACACACCGGCACAGGTTTGCTCACGGCAAGAAACCTGCAGCTCGCAAAAGTCAAGCGTTGCCTGCTTGTGCATGCAACGTTATTCGATGAGGGCTTGTTTTCAAGCGTAACCCCAAAGTACGACGCAATATTGGTTGCCCGACAAGGCAGCCAAAGCACTTCAGCATACTACTCTCTTAACGAGTTGAATCGTTGGATTGCGAGTGCTCGCGTCCTAACAAGATCGGCTGAACGTTTTGTTGTGGGGAGGCCCCTGCGCTTTGTACGTCAGCGTTCAGATAGCCCTCTCCATTTACATCGTACTTGGAAGTGCCCACACAGTCTGCTTAGTCCTGATGATCTGAGAGGGATACACGACTTACTTTCGAGACCGGAAGGTGCGTTTCGTTCAATTGAAAGTGATTTTGTCGCGGCGGAGTTGTACCTGAAAGACCCGGTGGAAGCGACAGAGCCCCGGAAGATGTCTCTCGGACACTATTGGAAAGAGATAATCCGCGAGCCGCTTATTCCTTTTGACAGAATGGCGCGAGAAGAGCAGCTCAAACATGCCTATGACTCCCTAGAAAAATTCTTCCCTGACGCGAACGCAATAAGGGCTCGCATTGTGGAAAGACTCAATGAACGCGCCGAAGCCGCTCTGAGACCTGCGAATGTGGATCACATATTCGTCAAGGCAGGGTGTCCGCATTGCGGGAGGCCCCTTCGTACGCCAATGGCAAAGCAGTGCCGCTTCTGTGGCGCCGACTGGCACGAACCAGCGGAGCCCTCGGGGGAATCTTCGTTGTGACCCTACCTCATCTTTACGCCTAAGCGCATAATTACCTCATGCCCACTTCACCCACCCGCCTCGCGCCGTTGCCCATCGCTGACACTCACGACGTCCAGAACCAGGTCCCGCCGCTCACCGGCTACAATCTCTTTCTCACCGACCGCGTTCTGGTGGAAGCAGTGCGGCGCGAAGGCGCGGGCTGGGCGGAACGGCAGATCTCTGAACTGGGGCACTTGCTGGGCAGCCACGAAGCCCAGCGCTGGGGATTTGAGGCCAATGAAAACAAACCGGTGCTGCACACCCACGATGCCACCGGTAATCGTCGCGACGAAGTGGTCTTCCATCCCGCATGGCACAATCTCATGCGTGCGTCCATCGAGCACAAGCTGCACAGCCTGCCGTTTATGCACAAACGCGTGGGCGCCAACGTGGCCCGCGCCGCCAAGTTGATGATCACCGTGCAGAATGAAGCCGGCCACACCTGCCCCATCTCCATGACGTTCTCGGGCATGGCCGCCCTGCGCGTTGAGCCTGACCTGGCCAGCGAGTGGGAAGCCAAAGTTCTAGCGCCCACATACGACCCACGTTTTCTTCCCGCGCGGGAAAAATCCGGCGCGCTGCTGGGCATGGGCATGACGGAGAAGCAGGGCGGGTCAGACGTCCGCGCCAACACCACTCGCGCCGAGCGCCTCAGCGACCGTGGCCGCGAATTTCTCATCACCGGACACAAATGGTTCATCTCCGCGCCCATGTGCGACGCATTTCTTATCCTGGCGCAGGCGCCCAAAGGTCTGACTTGTTTCCTGCTGCCGCGCTGGACGCCCAGTGGCGACAAAAACAATTTCCATATCCAGCGGCTCAAGGACAAAATGGGAAACCGCTCGAATGCGTCCGGCGAAGTGGAATTCGCGAGCGCCTGGGCCCGGCAAGTGGGCGAAGAAGGCCGCGGCGTGAGCACCATCATTGAAATGGTGAACCATACGCGCCTGGATTGTGCCATCGCCTCCGCCGGGCTGATGCGTCAGGCCCTGGTGCAGGCCGTGCATCATTGCCGGCATCGTCAGGCCTTTGGCAAATTGCTGATCGAGCAGCCACTCATGCGCCAGGTGCTGGCAGATCTTACGGTCGAGTCGGAAGCCGCGACGTTGCTGGTCGCGCGGCTGGCAGCCTCGTTTGATGCCCGCGCCGCCGACGCCCAAGGACGCGCCTTCAGCCGCATCGCCACCGCCATCTGCAAGTACTGGCTGTGCAAGCGGTCGCCGCTGCATGTTGGAGAAGCGCTTGAATGTTTGGGCGGCAACGGTTACGTGGAAGAATCCATCATGCCCCGACTCTATCGCGAAGCGCCGCTGTACGGCATATGGGAAGGCTCGGGCAACGTGATCTGTCTGGACATCCTGCGCGCGCTGAGCAAAGATCCCGCCACGGCCGAGGCTCTGCTTGCCGAATTGAAAACCACCGCAGGCGCCGATCCCCGGCTGGACCGCTTCGTCGCCACGATTCAGGCTGATCTGCACGACATTCTCAAGCCGTCTTCCGGCAAGATCGGTGGGCATGAATCCCGCGCGCGCCGTCTGGCGGAGCGGCTGGCGTTGGCCCTGCAAGCGTCATTGGTCGTCCGGCACGGACGGTCGGAGGTCGCCGAAGCTTTCCTGGCGTCACGCATCGCCGGCGACCACGGCCACACCTTTGGGACCCTGCCGGAAGAAAGCAAGATAGCGACAATTCTGGAGGGATAGGAAGGGTGAGTTTAATTTGGCCCCTGCTCGCAGACGCCGGACGTCGAACAGATTTTGGGACACTAAAAGAAAAAGATCTTCGCGGCGGTCTTGCTGCCGCGAAGATTGAACCACCAAGGCAAAGAAACAAGAAAGGAGCAGAGGATTTTGAAGGAGCCAGGTGGGTCCTCTGCACCCTCCACAATGGTTCTCCGTTTGATTGGTAGTGCTCCCAACCGGCAAAGCGTTTCACACCGCGCCGTAAAATTTTAAAAAAAATGCCCAGTACGCCGGACGCAGGGGCACTAGGGCGCTCACTTGGGCACATAATCGCCAGTTTCCACGCCAGTCTTAAATCTTTCTAACCAAACGACCAAGGCGCACCCATGAAACTGCGATTCCATCTGCTGATTACATTGCTTTTAGCTGCATTTCGTCCGTTCTGCTGGCTGTGTGGGCGTGGAACGTGTCGGAGACGCCGCCACCGTTGCCGCAGCACGCGCCGAGCGCAGGGAGAAGATAAAAGAATCGACTAGCAGCTAGCCGCTAGTTGCTAGCTGCTTCCTCACACCGACTTCACCGGAATCAGCGTCAGATCGTCCACCAGCCCGACTTCCTTCTGCACGAACGGCTCAGCGTATTTCACGCCGGCCAGCAGTCCGTAGAAGCCGGCCATGGTCTCCAGGCGCGAACGGATTTCTTTTTCCGAAGGGAAGATGTCACTGCCGGCGCTCTGCTCGCTGTATTGCGACTTGTACGCCATCAGCGCGTTCAGCCGCGTTTCAAATTGATCGGTAATATCCACGACGAAGGTCGGCCGCACGTCATAGTAGAGACTGGCGTAGATGATCTTGAACGGGCGATGCGGCGCCCGGTGGCTCACCGCCTCCCCGAGCGCGCCCCCCAGCGAGCCCGGCTTGTCGCCCAGTTTCTTGAGTCCGGCGAGGAAGCATGCTTCATAGCCCAGCGTCGCGCAGTTGTAGTGGTCCGGATGGCGTCCTTGCCAGTAGGGAAGAATCACCACCCGCGGGCGTTGTTCGCGGATCACGTTGGCGATCTTCAGCCGGTTTTCCCAGCTGTTTTCCACGCGGCCGTCGGGGATATCCAGCGCCTGACGGAAACTGGCCCGCAAAATCTTGGCGGCTTCAGCGGCTTCGCGGGCGCGATCATCAGCCGTGCCGCGTGTTCCCATTTCGCCTTGCGTGAGATCGAGGATGCCGGTGCGCTGCCCGCGCTGCGCCATCTTCAGCAGGGTTCCGCCGCAGGTCTGCTCCACGTCATCGCGATGCGCGGCAATAGCCAGCACGTCCAATGCAGGCGTGCTCAATCCGCTTCTCCTTCAATGGTGACTTTTTCGCGGACGATCAAGCGATGCCCGGCCATCAGCTTGATCTGCGGAATCACGCGGTCAACATGTTCAGCCTTGTCAATGAAAGTCAGGACCAGGGGAAGTTTTCCCCCGGCGTCCACCAGCGTGGACGTCTTGACCCGGCTGTGCCCGGTAAAGCCGGCGACGGCATGCAGCACGGTGGCCCCCGCAATCTCCTGCTCGCGCAGGTACTTCAGCAGTTCCAGATGGAGCGGACGGCGATGCCATTCATCCGCCTCATTCAAATACACCGTCACTTGCACAGCGCTGCCGGTTTCAGTCATAGAGACAGAAGTTTCTGACAAGTTTCAGGCCCCATCAGGATTCTACGCTAATGGCCGCTTAAATCGCCCGGGCAATCGCTGCGCCCGCCAGCACAGCGCCCAGGCACAAGAGATTGTTGGTGAGGATGTTGGCGGCGAACAACGTCCAGTGGCCCTGTTCAAAGTACGCCATGGTTTCAAAGGCGTAGCTGGAAAACGTTGTATACGACCCGCAAAAGCCAATCGCCACCAGCAGCCGCCACATCGGATTCGCCAGTACGCGTTCCGTGGTCCAGACCAAGAAGAAGCCCAGAAGGAGGCTGCCGCTGATGTTGATGAGCAGCGTGCTGTAGGGAAAGGCGAAGTCGCCAAAGCGGACGATCATCTTGCTGACGATGTACCGCAGGTTCGCGCCCAGAACGGCGCCCAGGGAGATCCAAGCGTAAGCTTTCCACTCCACCAGAGTTCGCATCAATATGGCTCCAATATTAAGTTGTAGGAGTCATCAGCCACCGGGGCGGTTTAAGGCGAACTCCATCGCCTGCCAGTTATTAATAGCATATCTCCTGGAAATAATGCCGAGTTTTGCAGAAACTTTGCCCCAAATCTGGTGCGATTCGCGCCAGAACGAGTCACAACCTATCTTGTAACGTCTGGGAGTGATGTTTATCCTAGACGGTTCGGTTCTTCCCTCTCCCATGAGTCCGCTGGAAAAAACTGCCCGCAAGCTTCGCAAGGACTTCCGCTCGTGTGTAGCGCGCATGGACGATGGCCGGGATCTCTCTGCCCGGAACGTGCACCGCTTGCGCGCGACTATCCGCCGCGTGGAAGCTCTGGTCGGATTCACCCAGCCGGACTTGACCGGGAAGCGTCGCCAGACCCTGCTTGACCTGGACAGCCTACGCAAACGCGCAGGCAAGGTGCGCGATCTGGACGTGCAAATGGGCCTGCTCGGCGCTCTGGCCAGCGGCTCCGCCGGAGCGGACCGTCGTGCGCTGTTGCAGGCGCTCAGCCACCGGCGGCAACGGCAGGTAAGCCGGCTGATCGCCGCGCTGGGCAAGGTCAACAAGCAGAAGTTCTTTGCCCGCGTTGAGCGCCTTACGGAAAACGCGCGGTCTAACACGGCAAGCGTCACGGCTGGTCCTGTCAAAGCATTTCCTGTGAACCATGGCCCTCTTGAAAGCGCTGTCGGCGGTGTCCGGCAGTTGGCTCGACGGCAAACCGGCGACAAGACACTCAAGCCGCGGAAGCTCCATCAAGTCCGGATAGCCTTGAAGAAGCTTCGCTACGTTGCCGAGTTGGCGGCCGATTCGCCGCAGCAACAGCGCTTTCTCGGCGAACTCAAACCGGTGCAGAAAGCCATCGGCGAGTGGCATGATTGGGAGTCGCTGGCTCGCGCCGCTGAAAAACATTTCAGTGATCGCATCAATTGTCCGCTGCTGGTGGAAATCCACGCTCTTTTTGCCGCCAGCTATTCCGCCGCCACCGCCGCCGTCAGTCATTATCTAAACGCATACCGTTTGATCGAGCCTGCCGCTGTTCCGCCGGCCAAGCCACCCAAATCGGCGCCGTCCGCCAGCGCGCTGGCCCGCACGGCGTAACTGGCCTATGCCGGTCTTTGCCGCAGTAGACATCGGCTCCAACTCAGTCCGGTTGAGCATTGCTGAGTTGCGCCGCGGCCGCCTGGTTCCGCTGCACGAGGACCGCGAAGTCACCCGCCTGGGGGAGCGCGTCTTTCGCGACGGCAGTCTGGATCCGCAGGCCATGGCTTACACCCTGAAAGTCCTGCGCAGGTTTCATCGCATGGTGCAAACCTACGCCGTAACGCGGACGCGGGTCGTGGCCACCAGCGCCTTGCGTGACAGCCTGAACGCGGCGGTCTTCGCCGAATGGGTCCGGGCCACCACCGGTTGGAACCTGGAAGTAATTTCCGGCCTGGAAGAAGGCCGGCTGATTCACCTGGGCGTGGTGGGTAGTCTGCGAGTTCGTCCCGCCAAGCTGCTGCTGATTGATCTGGGTGGCGGCAGTTGTGAGCTGACTCTGTCCGCGCGCGGCCACATCAGAGAAATTGCCACACTACCTTTGGGCGCGGTGCGGCTCACCCAGGAGTTCATCCAGCACGATCCTCCGCGCAAAGATGAGCTGAAGCGGTTGCATGACTTCATCGCTGAAGAGGTGGCCCGCCTGCCCCGGCAGATCGTCCGCTCGGACGCAAAGATTGCCATCGCGACTTCGGGCACGGCGGCTGCGCTCTCCTCCGCCGCGCACGTGCTCAAACTGTCACGCAAAATGGTGACCCGCTTGGCGGCCGGCAAGCTGGCCAAGCGGCTGGCCAAGCTCACCCATCGCCAGCTCGCCTCCATCAAAGGCATCAACCCCAAGCGGGCGGAAATCGTGATCGCCGGCGCCGCGGTCTACACCCAGCTCATGAGCGCATGCGGACTGCGCAGTTTTCGCTATTCGCCGCTCGGCTTGCGCGACGGCATTCTGGCGCAGATGGCGGCGGAGCATGACCGCCACACGCGTTCCCGCCGGCAACTGGAATCGGACCGCGAAGACGTGCTCATCAACATCAGCCGCCGCTACGGCGTGGACCTGAACAACGCCCACCAGGTCAGCAAGCTGGCGCTCAGCATCTTTGACCAGTTCCGCTCCGTGCATCGCCTGGAAAAAGATTTTCGCGAATGGATTGCCGCCGCCGCCGTGCTATATGAAGTGGGGCTCTATGTGAATCCAGTGGGCCGGCACCGCCACGCGTACTACATTATTTCCCGCTCAGAATTGTTTGGCTTCACTCCGCTGCAGCGCCGGATCATCGCGACCATCGCGCGCTTCCAGGGGAACTCACGCCCGCAACTGCGCGACCGCCTGATCAAAGTGCTGCCGGCCGGCTCGCGGTCTGACGTGATCAAAGCCACTGCTATCCTGCGCGTGGCCCGCGCGCTCAACCACGGGCGCCGGTCCGCGGTGCGCGCGGTGCTCGTGCTGGCGCGCGATGGACAAATCACCATCAACGTGAAGCCCGCGCGCGGCGGGGCCGCTCTGGAATTGTGGGCGGCGGAAAAAGAAGTGTCTTACTTCCGCGAGGTCTTTGGGCGCGAGCTGAGCTTCAAGCTGGCTTGAAGCGTTCGCGCGATCTTGGGCGTGACCAGCCATTGCAGCGTGCCGTTGCGCCCGGTCATCTCCACCTTGGCGATGGAACCCTTCTTCAAGTCCACGCGGGCCGTGCTGGGCGCGGCGATCAATTTGCTCAGAAATTCCGACAAGCTCGGATTGTGTCCCACGACCATCACCGCGTCGAACTTCCGGCAGCGCGCAGCCAGGTCCTGGAATTGTTCCAGCTCAGCGTCCGGCAGCAGGGCCTCGTCGGTCTGCACCGGAGCTTCAAACGCCAGTTCGTTGGCCACCAGGGAAGCGGTCTGCAAAGCGCGCCGCAGAGGGCTGCTGATGATCTGGTCCACCTGAACGTCAAGGTTGGCCAGCAGGCGGCCGGCATACCGGGCCTGCAAAATTCCTTCTTCGTCCAGCGGACGATGCTCGTCCTTTCTTGCATTCTGGACGCTCTTGCCGGCGGATGCGTGGCGCAAAAAGTAGAAGACCATAGGCTCTTAGTTTTCCACCGCCTGCATCCTTCTCTTGGCAGAACCCGCGCGGGACGTGGGCTCTACCGGGGGCGGAATATCCGCGGCCGTGGCCGTTCCTTCCGCCAGGGCCATCAGAAACTCCTGGGCGACAAAGCTTTTCTCTCCGCGCCGCCGCGGCAAATGGTGATAGTTTCCATTGCGGTCCAGAAAGCGTGACTTGGTGTTGTCCGCCAGGTACGCGGCCAGAATCTCTTCCTTCACGCGCTGCTTTAGCACCGGGTCGAGAAGCGGGCACAGCACTTCCACACGCTCGTAGAGATTGCGCGGCATCCAGTCCGCGCTGGAGATATAGATCTGTTCGTTGCCGCCATTCTCAAAATAGAAGATGCGGCTGTGCTCCAGGAACCGGCCCACAATGCTGCGCACCACAATGTTGTCGCTGATGCCGGGCACGCCGGGACGCAGGCAGCACATGCCGCGTACGTTGAGGTCAATCTTTACTCCGGCTTGCGATGCCCGGTACAACGCCTGGATCACATTTTTGTCCAGCAACGCGTTCATTTTGGCGATGATCCGTGCCGGACGTCCCGCCCTGGCATGCTGAGCCTCCCGCTGTATATGGCCCAGTGATGTTGCCGCCAAATCGATGGGCGAAATGGCCAGCGGTCCGTAGCTGGGCGCTTCCGAGTACGCCGTGAGGTAGTTAAATACCTGGTGCACCGCCGACGTGATCTGCGGTGAGGACGTAAGCAAACTCACGTCAGTATAGAAACGTGACGTAGTCGGGTTGTAGTTGCCGGTGCCGATATGGGCGTACCTGCGCGTGACGCCGTCAGCGTCATGCCGCACCAGCAGGCAAAGCTTGCAATGGGTCTTCAGGCCCACCAGTCCGTGATAAACCGGCACGCCTTCATCTTCCATCATGCGCGCCCACTGAATGTTGGACGCCTCATCGAACCGGGCCTTGAGCTCCAGGACGGCGGTGACTTCTTTTTCCGCTGCCGCCGCGTTGATCAATGCGTTCACGATGGGTGAATCGCGACTGGTGCGATAGATCGTCTGCTTGAGCGAGATAACGTCGGGATCGCTGGCCGCGCTCTCAATGAAGTCCACCACAGCGTCAAACGAGTCGTAAGGATGGTGGAGAAGGATGTCGCGCTTGCGCAGCTCGGCAAAGATGTTGCTGCTGCTCTGCGGCAGGCGCAGCTCGCGCGCCACAAAAGTTTTGAACTTGAGGTCGGGACGCTCGGTGAGATCGTAAAAGTTGAATAGCCGCGAGAGGTTCACCGGACCTTCGGTGTAGAAGACCTGCCAGTCGTCCAGCTCAAAAGTTTGCTGCAGTCGGCGGGCGATCTCGGTGTTCACCCCGGCGTCAATCTCCAGGCGCACGGCATCGCCCTTGCGCCGGCGATGCAACTCCGTGCGCACGGATTCCAGCAGGTTGCGTGCTTCTTCCTCTTCCAGATACAGATTGCTGTTGCGCGTGACACGGAACGACGCCGCGGAGACAATGTCATACCCGCGGTACATGCGCGCGGCGTAGTAGGTGAGCATGTCAGCCAGGAAAATGTAGTCAATGCCTGACTTGGAAGGCAGACGAACCAGCCGCGGCAGGACGCGGGGCACTGTGATCACGCCCATGTAGGTGCCGGTCGCGCGCCGCTTGCGCTTGAGCAGCAGCGCGATGCACAGCGCCTTGTTCAAAACCCGGGGGAAAGGGTGCGAGGGGTCCACGGTCACCGGCGTGAGCAGGGGGTCAACTTCCCTCAGGCAATAAGCGTCAACGTAGGCCACCTGTTCGTCGTCCAGCTCTTTGAACTCCAGCACCCGGATGTTCTCTTTGGCCAGCGCGGGCAGCAGCTTGTCATTCCAGCACTCGTACTGCTTGCGCAGAAACTCGCGGGTCTGCTGGGCGATCAGGTCGCGCTCCTGTTGCGCGGTGAGAGCGTCCGGGCCGGAATCTATAAAGCCTTCTTCAATGCGCTGCAACAACCCGGCCACGCGGACTTCAAAGAACTCGTCCAGATTACTGGCGGAAATGGCCAGGAACTTTACCCGTTCCAGCAGGGGATTGTGTTCGTCGTCAGCTTCTTCCAGCACGCGCCCGTTGAAGGCCAGCCATGAGGTTTCGCGATTGATGTAGAGTGACGGATCGTCAACAGAGCGGTTCATAGAATCAAGTGGTCTGTGATGGGTGGTAACGGGCCTTGAGGGGATTGAAACTCTGCCCGGCCAACCCGCCCCCGTATCATCATTGTAGCTTTTTCTGTGGCTTTTCTCCCCACCCAAAGGTCCCAATATACTTCAACTAATACTTTATGTATTACTTGTAACTATTTGACTTCCTGAGCACGATGTCTTACGTCTGCACCCCGTACCCAGAAGATAACGTCCTCGGCGATGTTGGTAGCATGGTCGGCCACGCGCTCCAGGTTGCGGGCCACGATCAGCGTGTCCAGGGCGTCGCGATGCGTTTCCACCTGGTGGGTCATGGCGTAGTCGGCGGCCTCAAAAATTTCGCGGTTCATGTTGTCCACCAGGTCATCGCGCTCGAGCACCGACTGGGCCATGTCGGCGTTGGCGGTGAGAAAAGCGTTCAATGCATCGCGCACCATGTTGATGGCCAGGCTGGCCATGCGCGGGATGTCCACGTTCAGGCTGGACCGCGGATGGGACATCATATCCATGACTCGTTCGGCGATGTTCACCGCCTGGTCGCCCACGCGCTCCAGGTCAGAGTTGATCTTGATGCAGGCGATGATGAAGCGCAGGTCCACGGCCATGGGCTGCTGCATAGCCAGTAGGTCAATGGAGAGCTCATCCACTTCGCGTTCCACCGCGTTGATCTGGGCTTCATCGCGCAGCACCAATTCGCACACGGAAATATCACGGTTCTGGAAGGCGCGCACCGCGCGTTCCACCGCCTGCTCAGCCATGCCTCCCATGGCCAGCAGCTTCTGTTTCAGGTCGTCGAGTCCTTGATGGAAGCGAGTTCGCGTCATCCAAACCTCCCGGTAATGTAGTCTTCCGTCCGCTTGTCAGAAGGCTTGGTAAACATCTTCTCGGTCTTATCGTATTCGACCATGGTGCCCATCAGAAAGAAGGCTGTAAATTCAGCCACGCGCGCGGCTTGTTGCATGTTATGCGTCACAATCACAACCGTGTATTGTTTCTTCAGTTCAAAAATCAGGTCTTCGATTTTTGCGGTGGAAATGGGATCAAGCGCGGAAGCCGGCTCGTCCATGAGCAGGACGTCCGGTTCCACCGCCAGCGCCCGTGCGATGCACAAGCGCTGCTGCTGCCCGCCGGAAAGGCTGGCGCCCGACTTCTTCTTCAAATCGTCTTTGACTTCATCCCACAGCGCGGCTTTCTTGAGCGATTCTTCGACAATCACGTCAAGTTCCCGGCGGTTGGAGAAGCCATTCAGCTTCAGCCCTGAAGCTACATTGTCATAAATAGACATGGTGGGAAAAGGGTTGGGCTTCTGGAACACCATGCCAATGCGCCGCCGCACGGTGACTGCGGCCACGCCCTTGCCGTAGATGTCCATATCGCCCACCGTGACTTTGCCTTCCACGCGCGTGTCCGGCAGCGTCTCATGCATGCGGTTCAGGCAGCGCACAAAGGTTGACTTGCCGCACCCCGAAGGCCCAATGATGGCCGTGGTGTGCTTGTCCGGCAAATCAAGATTGATGCTGCGCAGCGCCTGCGTCTTGCCGAACCAGGCGCTGAGGTCTTTTACGTGGATCCCGGCGTCCATTAGTTGGTCCCTTTCAATACGCCCCGGCTGGCAACAGCGCGGAAGATAATTACCGTCCCCATAATGATGGTGATCAGCACCAAGGCGCCCGTCCATGCTTGCCGGTGCGCCTGGTCATACGGCATGGTTGCGTACTTGAAAATCTGCAACGGCATAGCGGCGACCGGCTGATTGAGCTTGAAGCTCCAAAACTCGTTGCCCAGCGCGGTGAACATGAGCGGCGCCGTCTCGCCGGCGATGCGGGCAAAAGCCAGCATGATGCTGGTGATGATGCCGGAACTCGCCGTGGGGATAACCACTGAAAGCGTGGTCCGCCACTGCGGAATACCCAGCCCGAAGGCCGCTTCGCGGATGGACTGCGGCACCAGGAGCAGAACTTCTTCCGTGGTGCGGGCGATGACCGGAATCATCATGATGCCCAGCGCCACCGAGCCGGCAAACAGCGAGAAATGCTTCTGGGTCGCCACTACCAGGGCCCAGGCGGTGGCGCCGATCACGATCGACGGCACTCCGTTGAGCACGTCGGCGGTGAAACGCACCGCGTTGCCGTACATGTTGCGCCCGTATTCGGCGAGAAAGACTCCGGAACCAATTCCCAGCGGTATGCCAATAGCGCTGGCCACCACCAGCAGCATCAGTGTGCCCACGATGGCATTAGCCATGCCGCCGCCGGTCTCGCCCACCGGCACAGGTATCTGCGTCAGAAATGCCCAGTTCAACTCGGTGATGCCGTTTTTGACCACGGTCCCCAGAATCAGGAACAGAGGCACGGTGACGATCAAAGCAAAAAAGGTGATCACCCCGAGTGCCAGCCAGTTGGTCGCCCGACGTCGCCACTGAATGTTCTGTGTGACCGGGTTAGGCATTCACCCTCGCAGGCATTCCCCGGGTGATGGACCAAACCAGCAAGCTGGCCAACGCGTTCACAATAAGAGTCAAGACAAACAGGACCAATGCCAGCTCTACGACGGCGCTGAGATACATATCGCCCACCGCTTCAGAGAATTGGTTGGCGATGGAGCTGGCCAGCGTGTCACTGGGCGCGAACAGTGATTTGGCGATCTGTGCGCGATTGCCGATCACCATGGTCACTGCCATGGTCTCGCCAAACGCCCGGCCCAAGCCAAGAATGACGGCCCCCAGAATTCCTGGGCGCGCATTGCGCAGAACGCTGATACGCAGCATCTCCCACTTGGTGGCGCCCAGGGCCAGCGCGGCTTCACGCTGCTGCCGAGGCACCGCCGACACAACTTCCCGCGTGATGGACGCAACGATAGGCAGGATCATGATGGCCAGGATTACACCTGCCGCCAGCATGCCGTAGCCATACTTGGGGCCGGTAAACAGGCCCGTCCAGGCGAAGTACTTGGCCAGAAAAGGTTGAACATACGAACGCAGAAACGGCGCCAGCACAAAGATGCCCCACAGGCCATAAATCACGCTGGGGATGGCGGCCAGCAACTCCACCAGAAGCGACAGAACTGGACGGATGAATCGAGGGCAGATTTCGGTGAGGAACAGCGCGGTTCCCAAAGAAAGCGGAACTGCCAGAGCCAGCGCCACCAGCGAGGAAACCACCGTCCCGTAGACCACGGGGAGCGCGCCAAAGTCTTCAGCGACCGGGTCCCAAATGGTCTTGGTGAGGAAGCTGAGCCCGAACTTGCTGATGGACAGGTGAGATTGGGAAATCAACTCGTACAGAATCAGCCCAACGATTGCTACCAGGGCCAGGGCACATAGCGTGGCCGCCGACCGAAACGCCGCGTCTGCGAACACGCTTTCCTTGGCGCTCAACCGGCTCCTGGATGCCACCACAGGTTCCGGTTGGTCGCCCGCAGTCCCGCTCAGGGCTGTCTCCGGCTCCTGTGGGCCGGAATCGCCGGAAGCTGCGGGTTCGGGAAGTGTTCGCATGTCAGGAAGCTACCAAAGCATTGTTAAATGATTGTTAAAAAGAGCGCCGGGGGTTGAAGCCGGCGCTCAGAGGGGTAAGGAGGCTGAGATTTCCCGTGCTTGTCCGGGAACGAATTGTCCTGCTGATCTACTTCTTCGCGGACTGCTTGGTGTCTTGCTTGTTGGCTGCCTTCTTTTCTTCCTGCTTGACTCTGATTTCCTTGATCCGGGCCTTGACCTTGGCCGCCACATTCTTCGGCAGAGGCGCGTATTGCAGGGACGAAGTCATCCCCTGTCCCTTGTCCACCATCCAGTTCAGAAAATCCACAAAGGCCTTTTCCTTGGCGGCGTCTTTCCATTCCACCGGAACCAGCAACCAGGTAAAGCTGCTGATGGGATAGGCGGCTTTGCCGGGAGCGTTGGTGATGGAAACGCGGAAGTCCTCCGGCATGTCTTTTACTGAAGCCGCCGCAGCGGTGACCGAATCCAGACTGGCCTTTACAAACTCTCCCGCGGCGTTCTGCACGCTGCCGAAGGGCATATTGTTGGAAACCGCATAGATCAGTTCCACATAGCCAATGCTGCCGGGGGTCTGCTTGACCGTGCCGGCCACACCTTCATTGCCTTTGCCGCCCAGCCCCACCGGCCAGTTGACGGAGGTCCCTTTGCCGACTTTGCTTTTCCATTCGGCGCTCACTTTGCACAGGTAGTCAACCCAGATGTAGGTTGTGCCACTACCGTCGGTGCGATGCACCACCACGACGTCCATATCAGGGAACTTAACGCCCGGGTTGGCCTTGGCCAGCCGCGGGTCGTTCCACTTGGTGATTTTGCCTAGGAAAATGTCGGCCAGCACGTCACCGGTGAACTTCAGTTCGGCGTTCACGCCGGGAATGTTGTACATAGGCACGTCCGCGCCCAGCACCGTGGGGATGTGCAAAAGCCTGAAAGGCGTTTCCGAAAGCTGCTTGTCGTCCATGGGGCCGTCGCTGGCTCCGAAGTCCACCGTGCCAGTCTGGATCTGCTTGATCCCGCCGCCGCTGCCGATGGATTGGTAGTTGATGGCGACGTTCGGATGCTGCTTGTGATATTCGCTGAACCATTTCGAGTAAATCGGGTTGGGAAAGGTGGCTCCGGCGCCGTTCAGGTTCGTGTCCGCGGACGCAGTCCCCAGCATGAGCGCAAGCATCAGCCCTGCGAGCAAGTTGATCCTCATCAGTTCCTCCTTGAAAGTGGGTCTTGTCACTCGAACTCTAGGAGAGCTTTGTTACAAACTGATGAAAAGCAGATGAATAGAAAATGAAAACAGGCCGAGTGCGACGGTCTGAAGACCGTAAGACGATGCAGGGGAAGGGACTTGGGAAGAGATCGCCGTGATCGCTCGTGATCGCCCGGAATCGCCGGAATCGGGAAAGGCAAACCTCACCGCATTTTGAACGCTGATGACGCTGATCACACCGCCGAGGGCGGCGGTGCCACACGGTCGTCCTCAGGCTTTGGGCAGCGTAAAGAAGAACGTCGAGCCGTGCCCCACGCTGCTCTCCACGCGGACGGTCCCCCCGTGGTTGAGGACGATGTGTTTCACGATTGCCAGCCCCAGCCCGGTGCCGCCGCTTTCGCGCGAGCGCGCTTTGTCCACGCGGTAGAAGCGTTCAAAGATGCGCGGCAGATGTTCCGACGATATTCCCGGGCCAAAATCCTGGACATAAAACTCCACTGCCCCGGGATGCTCCTCGGCTCCGATGAGGATTTTCTTTCCGCTCTGGGCGTAGCGCAGCGCGTTGCTGATCAGGTTGGCGAAGACCTGGTGGATGGCGTAGGCGTCGGCCAGCACCTCCGTCTCCGGAACGCTGCCCACGCTGATCTCCACGCCGGCGGCTTTGGCGTCTTCCTGCATGGAGCTTGCGGCTTCCGCAACCACTTGTCGCGCGGGATGGGGACGAGCATCGAGCTTTTCCTCGCCGGACTCCACGCGAGCCAGCACCAGCAGGTCTTCGGTGAGGCGTCCCATGCGTTCGGCGTTGCGGCGGATGACTTGCAGAAAATCGCGGGCATCGCCGGCGCCGATCTCGCCGGAATCAAGCAGCGTCTCCGCGTAACCGCGGATGGACGTCAGCGGCGTGCGCAGTTCGTGGGACACGTTGGCGATAAAATCCCGCCGCGTCTTCTCCACGCGCTCAATCTCGGAGATGTCATGCAGCACGCTGACCACGCCGCCGTCGGGCAGCGGCTCAGCGGTAATCGAAAACGACCGCCGGCCCGCCAGCCCTGTCGCAATGTGGCTCTCCCGCTGTTTGGAAGCCAGCGCGGACCGCAAGGTGGAGAGGAAGTCCGGATGCCGCACCAGTTCGGTGACCGGAGCGCCGATCTTCACTGGCTGGTGGACCATGCGGGTGATGGCCTGGTTGGCCCACAGCACCTTCATGTCCGGCGAGACCGCGATGACGCCGTCGGTCATGCTGTTGAGCAGGGCTTCCAGTTGCGACCGGCTCTCGCGTACGGCGTTAAAGTTTTCCTCCAGGCGGCGCGCCGTCCGGTCCAGGGCCATAGCGACTTGCGCCACTTCATCGCCGCTGGTTTGGGCGATGCGCGCGGTCAGGTCGCCGGCGGCCACCTGTTCGGCAAACTTAACGATGCGTTTGAGCCGCGAAGAGACGTTCTGCGCAACGGCGATGGCCAGGACCAGAGCGAAGAGCAAGGCCCACGCCGTCCCGCGCAGCAAAGTGTTGCGGACGGCTTCAATGTGGCCGCGAAATGAAGATAAGGGATAGGCCAGGCGGACAATCTTGTCTCCGCTAGGAACGGCCACGTAGAGAAACTCAACGCCCACGGTGTGGCTGAGCCGAGTGGATGTGCCGGTCAAGCCTTTCAGGGCGGCCGCTACTTCTGCGCGCCCAGCGTGGTTCTCCATGGTCTTGGGGTCAGCCTCAGAATCCGCCAGGACAACGCCGTCGCGCGCGATGATGGTGACGCGCGTCTCGGTGATGCGGGCCTCTTCCGCGGCCATCTGCTGCAAGGAATGATCGTGATCGTTCTGCACGCGCAGCGCAAAGCCCTGCGCGTTCTGCACCAGCAAACGCTCAATGTCCGTCTGCACGGAACTCTCCCAGGTGCGGCGCACGCTCAAGTCCAAAGTAAGCGTAGCGACGGCAATCACCGCGACGAAGGCGGCCAGGGTCTTGAGGAAGATGCGGTTCCTCATTTTGCCGCCTCAAACTTGTAGCCCGCGCCGCGCACTGTGCGGAGATATTGCGGGTCTTCGGCATCGCGCTCAATTTTTTCCCGCAGCCGCCGGATGTAGACGTCCACCGAGCGTGGCGTGACGAAAGACATGTCGCGCCACACGGCGTCCAGCACCTGGTCGCGAGTGAAGACGCGTCCTGGATGCGAAGCCAGAAAGTGGAGCAGGCGGAATTCCGTGGCGGTCACGTCCATCGGCTGCCCGCGCACGGTGAGCGACATGGAATCGCTGTCCAGGGTAAAGTCCGGCGTAGTGATACTGCTGGTCACGGGCTGTTCAAAGCGCCGCAACACCGCCCGCACCCGGGCCACAAGCTCGCGGGGACTGAAAGGCTTGGAGATGTAGTCGTCGGCGCCCAGGTCCAGGCCCTTGATGCGGTCTTCTTCGGCGGACTTGGCCGTCACAAAGATGATCGGCACCTTGGCCAGATCGCGGCTGGCGCGGACCTGGCGGCAGACCTCAAGCCCGCTGCTGCCCGGCACCATAATGTCCAGGAGAAACAGGATGGGCGGATTTTCCCGGGCCATGGGCAGCACCCGGTCGCCCGCCGCCGCCAGCAATACTGTGTATCCTGCTTGCTGCAGGTGATGGCGAACCAGATTGGCAATATCCTGGTCGTCTTCCAGAACGATGATCGAGGGTTTCACGCGAGTTCTCGCCTTCCGCCGACCCGATTCTATATGGGAAATGCCTTGGTCTGAACTAACGCTCAGCTTGAAGGCGAGTTATTTGTACACCGCTGGGGCACGCTGCTACCATAGTTCGGTGAACCCCTTCAAGAAACTCCTTGCCGTATCCCTCCTCGCCTTGTGTTGTCTGGGCGCTGTTGGTTTTTACTCCGGATCGTCACCGGTGGTCCTGCCGCCGGTTCCACCCACGGTGGATTCCATCACCCCCGGCGAACTGCGTATGCATCTGCAATTTCTGGCTTCCGCGGAGCTGGGCGGACGTTACACGCTATCTCCCAGCTTTGCCATCGCGGCGCGTTATCTGGCGGCGCACCTGGAGGCGTACGGCTTCCGCGGCGCCGGCGATCATGGCAGCTTCCTGCAGACTTTTGAAGTGATCTCCGCCAAGCCCGACGTGAGCAAGACTTTCCTGGAGGTGACCATCGGCGGCAAGCCGGTGACGTTCAGCCTGGGAGAGGCTCCTCCTTTTGGGGGCATGGCCAGCGGCGACGCCCGCGGCCAGATCGTGTTTGCCGGCTTCGGCATTTCATCCGCTGCGCAGAAGCATGACGACTACGCCGGCCTGGACGCGAAAGGCAAGATCGTTCTGCTGGTGTCAGGAACGCCGGCGGGGGTTGATCCATCCAAGCTGGCTGAAACTGAGCAGGGCCAGGGCGCCGCGCGCGCGCATGGGGCTGTAGGAATCCTGCAAATCCCTCCCGCCCGGTTCCTGGAATTCATGAAGGACAAGACACAGGTCGAGCGCTTTGCTTCCCGTGAATCCGTACGTCTGGCCAAAGACTCTGATGGCCGGTTGCCCCTGATGTCGCTGGGCCCCGATGCGGCAGACAAAATTCTGGCGGCCGCGGGACTAACTCTGAAGGCCGTGACTGAAGCGGTCGAGAAAAAGCAGCCGCTACAGCCCAAGCCGCTGGACGCTTCCGCCCATATGGCGATGGTGGTGCAGCAATCGCGTTCGACCACGCAGAACGTAGTGGGAATTCTGGAGGGATCTGATCCCGGCCTGCGCGGCGAGTACGTGGTTTTCAGCGCCCACTATGACCACTTGAAGACCAACGGTAACGGTGAAATCTATCCCGGCGCCGACGATGACGGCTCCGGCACAACGGCAGTGCTGACCATCGCCCACGCCATGTCCTTGCAGCGGCCTAAGCGCTCGGTGCTGGTCATCTTCCACGCCGGCGAAGAACTGGGCCTGCTGGGTTCAGAATACAATGCTGACTTCGCGCCCGCGGTGCCGCTGGACAAGATGGTGGTGGACCTGAATATTGACATGATCGGACGTTCCAAGCCGGAGGGCGACACGCAAAAAGAAGACGAGCATCTGACTGACGCTCACACCGTGTATCTGGTGGGGTCCAACCGCATCAGCCCGGAACTGCACGGGCTGAGCGAAGATACCAACGCGGAATTTCAAAAGCTGAAGCTCGACTATTACTACAATGATCCGGCCAACCCCGAGCGCATCTATTTCCGCTCCGACCACTGGAACTACGCCAAGCACGGCGTTCCCATCATTTTCTACTTTGATGGCGTGCATGTGGACTATCACAAGCCTACTGACACTGTGGACAAGATTGACTTCGCCAAGATGACGCAGATCACCCGGCTGGTCTTTGAAACCGGATGGCGCATCGCCAACCTGGACCATCGCTTGAGCAAGACGCCCTAAGCTTTGCCGCTCTTGGGAGGAGTGGACCGGAGCGGGCGCGTTTCCATGTAGTTGTCTATCACCAGGTTCAGCCGCTCAAAGAATGAGCCGGATTGCGTCACAGCCGGGATGTCGGGCTGCGGAGAAAGCTTCCTCATCACTTCAGTCACGCGCTGCAGCCGCATAGCCTGCTCACGCTCGGGTGCGGTCGCGGCGGCATCGCCATCTTCCAGGCAAGCCCACACGGTCCGGCGCAGGCGGTCAAGCGCGGTCTTGAAATGCCCCAGCACCTGGATGGCAGCAGCGTTTTCGCCAAAGAACTGTTTGGCGACGGTGGCTTCCGGGCCGGCCAGCCGCAGCTCGCTGTAAAGGGCTTCCAATTCCCAGTTAATGTTCTTGATCCGTTCCAGCACGCGGTCCGTGGTTTGCTGCTGTTGCCGAGCTGGCGTATCTCTTTTCGTTGAAGAGTTCTCGTTTAGGTTCATGTCCTATTTGAAAGCTAAGAGAGAGTCAACACCAAGGCTTACCACCATACTGTTTCGCCAGTGGAAAGGTAAGGGTGAAATCCCTGAGTTACCTAGGAAGTCACTAGCGCGTGGTGAGATGCGCCGGGAAGGCGTGAGGCCCTGATGCAAATGATTGCGCAGTCGCGGGCGGAGCTAAGGCTGGCCGGTCTAGGCGATGCGGCAGCATCTAATCAATGCAACGGGCCAGGACCACGGTGATATCGTCAGGCTGTTCGGTAGACCCGATCCAGTCCTGGACTGCGGCCAGCGCGTGCTCGGTGATGCGCTCCAGAGGCAGGTGACGCTGCCCGGCGATGGTCTCGATCAGACGTTCTTCTCCGAATTCGCCAAACTCGTTTTCCGGCTCGGTCATGCCGTCACTGAAAGCGATAAAAAGATCGCCGGGACGGAATTCCACCGTCTCCTGCGCGTATTCCATATGATCAAACAGTCCCACCACCATGCCTCCGGTTTCCAGGCGGCGGACTTCGCCATCGCGTCCTAGAATGATGGGCGGAAGATGGCCGGCGTTGGAGTAGGTCAAGGTGCGCTTTTCATCGTCATAGAACCCCAGGAACATGGTGGCGTACTTTTCCGGCTGCGTGCTCTGAAAAAGATGGCGATTCAGCAGCCACAGCACTTGTGACGGCGAGGGTGGCGCCGACGCCATGGCCAGGCGCATGGGACTAAGTTCACGGTCGAAGGCCGAGCCGGCAACCACGGGAATCATCTGTTCCTGCTGGTAGGCGCGCACCGCGGAATGAATGGTTGCCATCAGCAACGCGGCGGAGATGCCTTTGCCGCTGATGTCGCCCACGGCAATGCCAATCTGGTCCGGGCCGTAGGAAAGAAAGTCGTAATAGTCGCCGCTGACGATGCGCGCCGGACGGCACACCCCGTACAGTTCCAGCGACGGCGTTCCCGACATGGCCTGGGGAAAAAGCTGGGCCTGCACTTCGTGCGCGATTTCCAATTCGCTCTGCAACCGCTCCTTTTCTTTTTGCTCAACAATGAGCTTCTGCAGAGACTCGGTCATGGAATTGAAAGCGGTCTGCAGGGCCGCCAGTTGGTCTTTCTCCCGAACTTTGATGCGATGGGTGAAGTCGCCGCGATTGACGCGTTCGGTTGCACTGTAAAGATTGGCCACCGAATAAGTGATCGTCCGGGTGAGGCGAATTCCAATGATCAGGGCTACCAGCACCACGGTGGCGAAGGTCACGGCCGCGGCCAGCAAGAAGACCCGCACCGTTTCCGTCCAGCTCTCCAGCGAGGAGGTTGACGTGAAGTAGGCATAAACAATGGAAAGACGAGTGTTGCCGCCCAAAAGCCTTAATTCGGACCGGCCGGTGGTCCAGTCCTTGGTTTCAATCAACCCGCCAAACAGGACTTCGCGGTCCATCCGGTTCTTGGGAGCAGGCAGCGAGCCGGCGGTGATGGTCGGCGGTGCATTGATCTCTGGAACCGGAACGCCGTTCTCGGTCTTTACCGGGACTTCCCGCGGAGCGAAGGTAAGCGAGCCCAGACCGGATGCGACCCTGGCTACAAACTGCCGGTCGAACGGGACACTGGAGATCACCATCACGCTTGAACCCGCGGGTCCGGTGGTATTGACCGCGCGCACGTAGTATTGTCCCTGGTCAAAGACCAGCCCGGTGAAACCGTCTTTCAGCCACTTGGGGCTGGCTGCTTCTGGAATAACGCTGATGGTCCGGCCGGGAAATGCGGCGTTAGTATTGATCTGTTCCCGCTTCGCGCCCTGAGCAATACGCTGGGCAATGGCGGCGTTGGCCGCACCCAGGCGCTGTTGCTGCGCGTTGATCTCTGAGACGGCAAGAGAAGTCGCAAGGTGCTCAATCACAATGTAGCCAGTGCCCAGGGCCAGCATCACGGCCAGAGTGACCGGCACGCCGCCGATGAAAAGATAGGTCACGATGAGCCGGTTGCGGACGCTCCACATCACGTGGTCGCGGAACCAGCGCACGCCGATGATCACGAGCAAAATTGCCAGGACGGTGCCGAGCAACCCGGGAGACGTCCAGGCGTGCAGCACATCGGCCGCGCCAACGCTGCCGGTGAATCGCAACGCGCGTTCCAGCAGGAGCAGGACGACTTCCATGGCTGCACAATAGAACGTAAACCGGGCCAACCGGCTTCGGGGAACCAGTCCCAGCGCCGCCAATTTGCGGACGACTTTGGAAAATACGGACAACTTGTTACTGATTATAGCGTTGCCGCAATGGATGGGAGTTGCAGATGCGGTTACAGCCTGCCGAGCAATTCGCGATGGTACTCATATCCGTAGGCCATGCCGAGCGAACCCGCGCTGCTCTTTAGCCGATGGTACGAGGAAACAGCGTCAATCCCGAAAACATTGCGCAGCCGGGGAAGGCTGGGCGAGGGCAGCAGGGGCCAGTGGTCCATACGGAATACAATCCACAACTTCAATTTCAGCAGGGCCAGCAGGGAATACAGGCGGAACTCGGTGGCGGCTTGGACCAGCTCCTGGGCCAGCGCCTGCCGTTCCTGATCGCGCTGCGGCGGGAGGGACGCATCGGATCCCGCAGAGCGCGGGGACAGGTTGTCCGCGGCGAAGTTGCCTTGCGCCAGTTCCATGTTGCCCCACTCCACCAGCACCAGCGCGTTGTGCGACATGCGCAGCAGGTATTCGCGCATCAGATGGATCCGTTTGCGCTGCCAGGCGCGGAATTCACGGGGAGAAAGACGCAGCCGGAAGTTCACTTCCTGCGCTGGATCAAGCAGCGCTTCCAGTTCTTCCAGCTCGGCGGGGCGGAGATAGGGAGGAACGTCGTCGCGGGTGCGCGTAGGGAACTTCCCCAGAAGTTGGAGGGCGGTGAATCCAGCAAACGCCAGGACAAGACCCACCAAAACGATCGTGATGAGATCAAAAATCATTGTCTAAAAATGCGCTTTGCAACCGCAGTATACCGCTTCAGGTCTGAAACCATCTGTTCTGGGGTTAACCCCAAGGCTACGCCCGGCTGGGGTGGACCTGGTTCTTTGACCAGGAAAGTAACCAGCCAGACCACCAGAGCCACAGTGTACGTGATGGGAGGGGTAATTCGAACCACGGGGTCGAATTTCTTTCCAAATTCGGAACGTAGCAAATAAACCACCAGAGAACCAGCCGCCAATACGCCAAAACCCAGGGCTATGCCAAAGGCATGCTGGCGGTAACGCACCCGAAAGAACCGGACCAGCAGAATGAAAAGAAAGAAGATTCCGATTTGCAGGAAGCCGATCCCAATCTCCAGGGAGATAATTGTGGCAAACTTCCAACTGCCAGCCGGGAGAGGCCGAAGCACCGCCCTCAGGACCGCAATGACCGTCATCAAGACTCCAATTCCCGGGAAGAGGAACCTGAACCAGGGAAGGCGATAGAAGTTCTTGAATACAGTCTGGAAGATTTCATGAAGGGCAAGAAAGGCGAAAACCGTATAAAGAGTCTCGCTGCCCCAGTAAACTCGCAGATAAGTTGCTGGATGATTGCGAACCGCCAGCGCCACGATTGTGCTCACGACTGAGAATGCAGTGTAGGCGACGAACGCCACAAATTGGCCGCGGTGAGCCCCTCGAAGAAGAAGCACCAGCAAACATATCTGCAGCGTAATTCCAGCGATCGCCAGCGCCAATTCTGCGTTGCTCATGATAGATAAAGGAGTGGCCAGCTTAAACCGGCCACTCCAAACCCGCAATCTTATTTGCTGGAACTAGCGGGCGGAATCGGCACTGGGACAGGACCTCCGCAAACGGTCTGGGCCACACTTCCGCTCACCAACAACAATGTGACCATTAACACACGAATCGCATGCGTCCTCATACATATCCTCCTTGAGCCCCTTCGCGCCGCATTTCCCGCGGTGAAGAGAGCAGATTTGTCGAACAAGTGGAACCCGTAGAACTGAACTAATCAACGGTGGTTTGGGAGCCAACTAGGGGAAGGCCAAAACTCTGCTGACAACAAGGGGATTGTATCGCGGGCGTCAAAAGCGCTTCAGGAAACTTCGTCAACTTCCGGCGGAGAACCTTACGTGAATTCGATTTCATCTGTTGCGTCGTGCCCCGAATCGCCGTGGCGGGGCGTCCCGGTGGGCCCGTCTGAAGCCAGGGAAGCCCCGGCCAGCACCATCAAAGCCGACAGAAAAGCCCAAAACATAAGCGTGACAGAGATGGTAAAAGGTCCGTAGACCTCCTGAAAATTAAGCCACGGCAGAGTCTTGATATACACCCAACGGGCCAGTTCCCACAAGATGCCCATGGCCACGGCCGCCGGCATCACGTCCAGCGCTTTCACCTTGCCATGAGGGAGGACCCAGTAGATGAGAAAAAAAATCGCTATGCTGGCCACTGTCGCCAGGATCTTCAGGGCAATCGATGCCAGCGTAGAAAACACGAAGTTCTTGCTTCCAAACGTGATCACCTGCAGCATCCATTGATTTCCGGCGGCCACGCCCACTGACGCCATCGCCAGAACGCCGCAGGCGAAGGCCAGGAACAGCGAGACAATCTGGTTTCCTAGATAAGAGCGGTTCTTGGCAAAGCCCCATATTCGGTTAAATGCCACTTCCAGTGGCAGGAACACCCCGGTGGAGGTGATCAGCAGGATCACAATGGATGCCCACTTGACTCTCTGGCGGGCTTTGACCAGGATGTCCAGATTGCGGACGACGAACTCCTGCCCGGCCGGCAGGTGGTCGCGCAGAAGCTGGAACACCACGTTCTGCATCCCGGGAGAATGGAACACGTTCTTGATGAGCCAGATGATCAGCACCATGAACGGGAAAAACGAAAGAATGGCGTTGGCCGCCACCGAGAACGCAAAAGTGTGGGCTTCAGTCCGGGTAAGGTAGCGCAGCGTCGGAATGCCGCGTTCCACGACCATACGCTTCCAGGAGCCCCACAGGAGCGTCTTGACGAACGATTCCGCCATCTGGGCGGCCCCAGCGTCTTTATGAAATGGGCTTGTCTGCATTGGGATTGAGTGAATCGTAACAGAAATGCGCTTCCCCAGAGGCGAAAACGTTCCTAATTCCGGAACAATAGTCACGGTTCAACCATTCACCTTGGAGCGGGGCCGGGCGCGCGCCAAACAAAGTGCTTTACAAAAATCAGACTTCCTGAATATTATGCCTAGCTCCCAAGGGTGACCCCAGAAGGGGCAGGTTCGGGTTGGTGTTTTTGTACAGCGCAGCAAAGCTTCACGAAACGAACAGGGTGCAAGGCCGCGGGCATAAACTTGCAGGCACCAGGCATCTTTTTTTGTTGAAGGAACCTACTGGCCGGCAAAGCAGCAACCTCTTCTCTCTTCCTGATTCCGGCAGGGGAGAATTTCAATCTTCAAGCTGAGGCGAAAGGAGTTGTCTGTGAGAGAGAGAGGAACAGTAAAGTGGTTTAACGGCGCCAAAGGGTACGGCTTTATCCAGCGTTCCACCGGGGAAGATGTGTTCGTGCACTTTTCCGCCATCCAGGAAAACGGATACCGGACGCTCAACGAAGGTGAGACCGTGGAGTTTGAACTCCTGAAAGGCCCGAAAGGTTATCTGGCCGCGAACGTCATGCGTGGCGCTAACTAAAAGGCAGGGCGAGTCCCCCTGTTTTCCTTTGGCCCCTTGCTTCGGCAAGGGGTTTTTGCTGCTCCAGAGGGTGTTCCTGACTTGAATACCGTATCTTAGCGAAACAAGAACGCAATGCTGATCCAGATCTTTACCACCACCGGTCCGGTCCAGCTGATTACGTTGCGGGCAACGTGTTGATACCGTGTGATCCCTGTGGCCCCGTGCATTTCCTATGTCCTCCCCGTCCGAAAGCGCTTGCTTCGGTGGACAAACTTGCTTTTTCCCGTCGTCGTTCACCGTCGTCTTGCTGTTGGTCCGTTCCATGAAAAGCCTGTCACCGCAAAATGGAACCCGGACCACCCAACAAAACCTCGGCGTCTTCCCACTACTGCGGCTGCCGTTTAGCAAGTCGCTCTGTAAACGAAAGCCGCCGAGTCTTGCATCGGACGCTTACCGGGTCGCGATGCTGGTGATCTGGTTTGATCATGCGTAGCATCCCGAGAAGCAGTGCCGTACCGTCAATATGTGGCAGCTTGCGCCACAAAATTCAGAAACAAGTTAAAGGGCCGTTAAGTTTTCTAAGAATTTCCCCGGCCATGGCTGAAATCCTTAAGCCTTCGGCGGATTGTCCTGAGGAGCTGGGGTCGGCTCTTCTGCAGGAGGTTCCGGCGACGGTTGCGTATCGGCAGCCTGCGCCTGAGCGGAAGCTGTCGGTTGATCTGCGGCATTGACGTTGCCGGCCCTGGCTTGCAGCGTGCCAGCGGCTGGTTGATTGGACGCGGCAAAAGCGCCAATCGGCTGGCGTCCAAAACTCTGCCGCCGGCGCACGACCACCTTTTGCACGCTGCCGTCAGTGCCTGATGCCAGAATGATGTAATCCAATTTGGGGCTGTCCAACAGGGCGTGCAGAACCTCATTGGGCGTGGCCGGCCCCAAGCGGGCCGCGACTAGCTCTGAAGCCAAATCTGGCGCAACTTCAATGGAAGCCCCGGTCTTGGCGGCCACCAACTCGAGGACTTTTCCCAGAGGAGCGTGGTCAGCTACCAGCGTCAATTGTCCTTGGCGGTAATCCGCTGCCGCCATGGGAGACGGCGCGCTGGAAGCCTCAGCCGGTTGAACGACCGGTTGAACCACCGCTGGTTGCGCGATGGGAGCCGGGCTGGCCACCGCAGGCGAGGCGGCAACCGGCGCAGCCACCACCGCCGGTGGAGCGACGGCAGGCGCGGCAGCGGGCCTGGGAGCTGGCGCCGGAGCGCGACGCGATGCCGTGGAGGCGTCTGGGGGCACAAACGGAGCTGCGCCGCCCATCGCCACTGCTTTGCTCGTTCCAGGAATCGGCGGACGATAAGACACTGCGGTCCGGCCGTGAGTGGCAGGTGAAGTCTGGCTTGGCTGGGCAGTCGGTTGTGGGTTCGGCGCGGTTTGAGCCGGCGCCAACGCCGGCAGTACGGCAAGCACCAGGCTCGCGGCTAAGACTTTATACGACATGGCGTCCGTCTCTTTCTTTGACCGAGCAGGCCAGGCCGGTGGAACTTGCATGACTCCCCGGAAGACGACCGGCCATACTCGCGTTCAATGCTTGCATCGCACGCAAGAATCTTGGGCTAATGAGTTCGCAACGCAGGAGGGGGGATTGGCGGCGTTACGCTGGAGACAACTTCAACAGGCAGGTTCGCCTGCTTAAACTTGTGTGACTGCAAATAGCAATCTGGACCTGGTGGACTGCAACGGCTTTGCCCTAAACACCGCTACGATGTCCGCCGATTGTATTACCAGTCGTGGTCGCCCGCTAAACTCACCCGTTCTGGTTCGAACTCCCGGTTGCAAGTAACGTTGTTTAATCCGCCTGCGGGTGGGTGAGGTTCACGGTTATGGACCTATCACCCGGAAGGCGCTTCTTCGACGCTTCCACAATGAAGGCGGGAAATTAAAGGGTTATTGAAACGCGATTAAAATCCTTAACTTCCGCCTTATCCCTAGCCCCCACAATTCAAAGCCTTTATCCGGGGGCGACAGTGCTTGTCAGCGGGGCTCACTGCCGGCCAAATCGGGACGCAGCCAGACTAGTTGATCGAGGAATCCTGCTGCGAGGAAAAATCTGGTTTCGTGGGACTGCCGTTCGAGCTTAGCGGCAAAGAAACGCGGAAGCATGAACCGTGACCGGACACGCTGGCGAGTTCAATGTCGCCGCCATGTGCGTGCGCTATGGCCTGGGCGAAATGCAGACCGAGTCCGGTTCCGGCCACCGGCGACTTCTTGGCGGACTGCGTGCGATATCCCCGCTCGAAGATGCGGCCTTGCTCGTCGGCAGGAATCCCTTGCCCCGTATCACTGATGGAGATAATGGCCATGCCGTTGTGCGAGGTCAGGGAGACATCAATCCGCCCCTCGGGATTGTTGTACTTGATGGCGTTCTCCAGCAGGTTTAGCATAAGGCGCCAGATCTGGCCGGCATCAAACTGGCCGATCACGTTTTGCTGGAGGGTGCCGGAGATGTGGATGTTGTGTTCGCTGGATTTGATGCGCATCCCGTCCACGGCGGTCTGCACCAGTTCCGACAAATCCTCAGTCTGGCAGTGCAGGGTGATTTGATCGTTTTCCGAGTGCGCCATTTCCATCAGGTCAGAGACCGTCCGGGCCAGCAGTTCCACGTGCTGCAACTGGCTGGAGAGCATCTCCCGGTAACCAGGCTCAGGGCCGCTTTGCCGTAATGCCTGCTCGGTCTCCGCCCGCATTACGGTCAACGGCTGGCGAACTTCATGGGACAAGTTCCTCAGGAATTCACTCATCCGCTGGAAGGAACCTTGTAAGCGGGCGATGGCCGCGTTCACCGTGATACTGAGCTGGTCCAATTCGTCATTTGTACCGAAGACGGGAAGCCGGCTGTTGGGATCGAAAGGGTTGATTCGGGCCGCCGCCGCATTCATCTGTTCCAGAGGACGAAGCATGTTCCCGGTCATGACCCAGGAAGTAATGCCGTGCACCACCAGCACCGCAGGCAGGAGAAGAAAGATGAACCAGCGCAGGTGGGCCGCGTCCTGGTCGGCTTGTTCCATGGGCATGGCCAGCCGCATTACGTAATGCCGCTGTAGCATGCCAGTCACTGGGGCGTTGATCACTCTGAGCCGGGCGTTGGCTTGCCCGCGGAAAGTCTCAAACTCCGCGCTGCCTGCGGTCAAAGAACGCTGTGCCGCATCGCTGAAGGGTATGCGCAGCGAGGCCATATCATGAGAAGTCTCCAGCGTCAGGCCCTGGTCGTTGCGGAGGTCAAAATAGCGGATGTTGCGTTCGAACTGCTCGCGGACTTCGCGGTCGGCGTCTTTGTTGATCCAGCGGACTTCGCCGTTGCGCACCTGCAGCATGGTGCGCACTGCGATGGAGCGGTCCTGCAGCTCGTCGTCAAGCTGGGTGTAAATCCGGCCGGCAAGCAAAGCGTACGCGCCCCAGGCAACAACCGTTACCAGGAGCGCGAACGACAGTGTCTGCTTGAACGCCAGCCGGGAACGCAGGCGGCGTGGAAGCGGTAATTTCATTACTGTGAACTGGAGAGCATGTAGCCGACCCCGCGGGCCGTATGAATCAACGGCTTTTCAAAGCCGTGATCAATCTTCTGCCGCAGGTAGTTGATGTACACGTCCACAATGTTGGTGAGCCCTTCAAAACCCAGGTTCCAGACGTGCACCACCACCATGGTGCGGGTGACGGTGCGGCCGGCGAGCAGGGCGTGCAGCCGTGCTAGAAGTTCTTCAAAGGAGAAAGGCTTTACCAGGTAATCGTCGGCGCCCGCTTGCAGCCCGCATACGCGGTCGGCTACGTCTTTGCGCGCGCTCAGAAGGAGGATACGGATGTTGGAGCCCGACTTCCTCAGCTTCTTAAGGACGGTGATGCCGTCCAGTTTGGGTAGGTTCCAGTCGAGAATGATTGCGTCGTAATCAATCTCCGTGGCTAGTTGCAGGCCTTCCTCTCCGTCGCCTGCCAAATCGACAGCAAAGTGGTCTGCTTCCAGACCCTTTACCAGTGTACGTGCAACTTTCGGTTCGTCCTCAATGACCAGGATCCGCATATTTCCACCTCCCGCTTCGGTGGAAGCAATTGTCACCGAATCTCGTTCCTCGGTGTACAACGGCCCATCCGCTTTGTATGACTTCAGAAACCTTAGTTCCGTCGCTGCTGTAGCCATCAGCGACCCCGGAAGAAGAACATAGTTTCTTACAGTCTAATTGTGATGTGAAACCCCAGACCGTTTCACTTATCTTCTTGCCTGTTCGCCCACATAGTCGTCGTCCACTGCGCTAATTTGCAGTCAGTTCAGCGATTGGACATGAATGGGCGTGCACTATAGTACACATTCTTCCCCAAAATGGAACCAGTTTTTATACTGCCCTTTTGGGTTTTTTGCACTTGTTGCTCGACCGGACCAGCTTGCCCAGAGCGGCGACAATCGCATCTTTTGGCTGATCTGTGGTACATGCAGCGGAGCGATATTAGTACATGTACTTTGAAAGTACAATACTTTTTTTTAATCTCACGTTAATCGGATGATTGGGCCGGGATCAGATCGCCAATGGTTTATGAAATCTTTATATATCAATCGGTTAGGATGGCTTTGCAGCCTTCAAAAAAGCCCCAGCTGGGGGTTTGAGGCTTCTTTCGTCGTTCGCGAAGTCGCTCCATCTTGCGGAAAACGTTCACCAACACCCCATTTTTCGCGGTATTTCAGCATTAGAGCGGTGATGCGCTGCTGGTACTCGCGCGGCAAAAACGCTCTCCCGGCAAACCGCTTCTGGTATGACGAAACAAGTCTGGGGAAATGCTGCTGCAGGAACGGCATGAAGACTCTTTCCGCGCACGGTTTCAAGAAAAGTGGATTGGCGAATACAAAAGCGGCCCCTACGCCGGCCGCAGCTTTGGCCAGCTCTTCCAGATCCGCCGGAGAATCGGTAAGGCCGGGCAGCACCGGAGCGCAATTGACGCCCGCGCGAACACCGGCGTCCACCAGGCGTTTGACGGCTTGCAAACGCAGATCAGGACGCGGCGCCCGAGGTTCTAATAGGCGCGCCAATTCTGCGTTCAGGGTGGTGATGGTCACGCAGATGGTCAGCCGATTGTTCCGCGCGATCTCCTGCAGCAGTTCAACGTCGCGCAGAATGAGAGTTGATTTGGTTACCAGGCCCAGTCCCAGCCCGCGGTGCTGTGCCAGTTCCTGCAGGATGGCGCGGGTGATTTCGAATCTCTTTTCCGCCGGCTGATAAGGGTCGGTGGCGGTGCCTATGGCGATGTCCTGTCCCGCACGGACCTTCTTGAGTTCGCGGCGCAGCACATGCCCGGTGTGCTGCTTGACGTAAATCTTGCGTTCGAAATCGCGGGCATCTCGCAGCTCCATAAACTCGTGGGTGTAGCGGGCATAGCAGTAGTGGCAGCCGAATTCGCAACCGCGATACGGATTGATCATCCAGGCAAAGGGCACGCTCCGCGAGTTGCAGCGCGCCAGCAGCGTGCGGTTCTCCAGCGTGATGTATTCGACCTGATGACCGTCGGCCAGAGCTTCGCCTTGGGCGGCCAGTTTGGCGATGCCCACCAAAGGCTGTTGGGGCTCGAGTTGGGGGAAGAGGGAGGCCACGGGACATTTCGTATTTTATTCGCTCTAATTAGGATAGCGCAGCGGCGGTGAGCTTTGCAAGGCAATTTCTCTTGGAGGGTTAACTCAGGAGCAGACTGGCCGCTGCACGGTCGGCGATCCACAACAGGCGGCCGTTTGCTGGATTCACTTGTCGCGCGGGGAATCGCATGCCATTCGCGGAAGCAAAGGCGTCCCGCATGATTTGTGCTTTGCCCGCCCCGGAGACCAGAAAGACCACGTTGGCGGCGCGGTTCAGGACAGGCAGCGTCAGCGTGATGCGCTCACCCTTCTGCGTTGTCGGGTTGGCGACGACCAGGCGCGCATTTTCGTTCAGAGCAGGACTGCCGGGAAATAGGGAAGCGGTGTGGCCGTCGTCGCCCATGCCCAAGAGGATGAGGTCGAAGCGGGGCCACTCGCCCGGCTGCACCTGAAAAAACTCGCGCAACGCGGATTCGTATTGGGCGGCGGCTGCGGGGGCGTCCAGCTCGGCGCGTACGCGATGCACGTTGGCTTCCGGGATAGGCGCCTTGCTGACCAGGGTTTCGCGGACCATACGGTAGTTACTGTCAGGGTGGTCGGGCGGAACGTGACGTTCGTCGCCGAAGAAGAGGTGGATCTTGTCCCAAGGCAGCTTCCCGGCTGGTTCCTTCGCCAGCAACTCATAGACTCCGCGCGGGGTGTTGCCGCCGGCCAGGGCCACCGCGAACCGCCCAGACTGCGCAATCGCGGCGTGCGCGCAAGTGCAGAATTCATCAACAGCGTTGCGGTTCAGGCCGGCGGCGTCAGGTACCACACGCAGGTAGTCGGGCTTGGTTGGGGGAGCCATGGGACGCAATCCTCAAACAACAGCGAGTTTTCAACCGGCGGTAGAATCCAATTTCGCGGACGGCATTACGCTGGGCCGTTCTTTCGAAAGAGCGCCGAGCAGGGCCCAGCGCGCCGCGCCGATGAGCCCCACTTTATCATTGGTGATCACCTTGACCGGGACCTTCTCCAGCAGCGGTTGCATGCGTCCTTTGGAAATGAACGCCCGCAAAAATGCTTCTTCCTGCAGCTTGGGCAAAATCTTGGTGGCGATGCCTCCGCTCACGAAGACTCCGGCGGTGGCCAGAAAACGCAGCGCCAGATTGCCCGCTTCCGCGCCGTACGCGGCGATGAAAATGTCCAGGCTGCGTTCACAGATCGCCGCTTTTGCTTCCATGCCAAGTTCTGAGATCAGCGCGGATGCGTCGGCAGCCTGTGTGAGTTGGTCGCGCAGCCACGCGGGTTCCGGTTCGCTTCCAGAGTCGCGCAGAAAGTCGTAGATGTTCTTCAAGCCTGGGCCGGAGAGGACGCGTTCCCAGCTTACATGGCCGAATTTTTTCGCCAGATACTGATACAACCGACTTTCCAAATCGTTGTTGGGAGAAAAATCTGCGTGGCCGCCTTCGCAGGCAAAAGGTTGGCGGCGCGTGCCGTCCCAATAGAGTCCGGCTTCGCCGAGGCCCGTTCCCGCGGCAATCAGCGCGGCGTTGCCTTCACCTGGTTCCGCGGAATTCAGGGAAACAAAGTCAGCGGCCGCCAGCCCATCAATGCCGGACGCGTGCGCCGCCAGATCATTGATCAACGCCACGTGGGCCAGACCAAGTTGCTGCTGGAGTTGCGAAGCATCCACCGTCCAGGGCAAATTGGAAACTTTAGCTTTTCCACCGACCACCGGACCGGCGATGCCGAAGCACGCAGCGCTCACGTTTGCGCTTAGGCTCTTCACGAAGTCGCTGACAATGTCTTCCAGTCCCGAGTAATCGCGGCTGGGATAGATCTTTTCCACCGCCAGGCGTAACGGCCCGGCGTCGGACTGGAACAAAGCGAGCCGGGTGTTGGTTCCGCCGATATCGCCGGCCAGAATCGTCGTCGCCATTATTGCGGGATCTTTCTCCAGGAACGTTCATCGCGGGCGACGATGTCGTCGGCTTCCTTGGGTCCCCAGGAGCCGGAGGCGTAGTTGGGGAAGCTGCGCGGGGGCAGGGCTTTCCATACGTCGAGAATGGGATTCACCACGCTCCATCCGGCCTCCACCATGTCCGCGCGCTGGAAGAGCGTTTGATCGCCCATGATGCCGTCATAGAGCAGGACTTCATACCCGGTATTGGGGGTGACGCCGAAATAATCCGCGTAGTTGAACTCCATCTGTACCGGGCCCACGCGCATCTGCGCGCCTGGAATTTTCGCGCCAAAGCTCATCGAGATACCTTCACTCGGCGCGATGTTCATGATCAGCTCGTTGGGTTTGAGGCTGCTGACCGGCGTATCGCGGAACAGGACCAGCGGCGCACGCTTGAATTGAATGGCGATCTCCGTATGCCGCGCCGCCAGCCGTTTTCCTGTTCGTAAATAGAACGGGACGCCCGCCCATCGCCAATTATCAATGAGCAGCTTGAGCGCAACGAAGGTCTCCGTACGGGAATCCGCAGGCACGCCTTGCTCGGTGCGGTAGGCGGGCAGGCGTTCATCGCCGGCCAGGCCTTCGCCATATTGTCCTCGCACAGCCTGTTGCAGCACGTCGTCGCCGCTCAGTGGCTGAATGGCGTGCAGGATCTTGGATTGCTCGTCATGCACCGCGTCCGGGCTGAAGGAAATGGGCGGCTCCATGGTGGTGAGCGATAGCAACTGCAAAATATGGTTGGGGACCATGTCGCGCAGCGTGCCGGCGGTGTCAAAGTATCCGCCGCGCTGCTCCACGCCTACGGTCTCCGCCACCATGATCTGGATGTGGTCCACATACCGCCGGTTCCAAGTAGGCTCAAAGATGCCGTTGCTGAAGCGGAACACCAAAATGTTTTGGACGGTCTCTTTTCCCAGATAGTGGTCAATGCGGAAAATCTGTCCTTCCGTGAGGACTTTGCGCACCTGGCGGTTGAGCGCTCGCGCCGATTCCAGATCGCTGCCAAAGGGTTTTTCGAAGACCACCCTGCGCCACTGGCCGTCTTTTTCACAGGCCAGGCCGGCAGTGCCCAGGCGGTCGGTGATGTCGCCGAAGAAAACCGGGCTGGTAGCGAGGTAGAAGAAGTAGTTGCCGTGAGTATTGTGGTTCTTGTCGGCCTCGGCCAGCGCCTGCGCCAGGCGGGTGTACATGGCGGGATCATCGAAAGCGCCGGAGACGTAATACAGGCGGCGCAGGAGCCAATCGCGCAGATCGTTGTCCACGCTCCCGGTGGCGAAGCTTTGCAGCTTCTGTCCCATCAGTTGCCGGAACTGGTCGGCGGAGTAGTCGCTGCGTCCCACGCAGACAATGGCGAACTCACGCGAAAGCAGCTTGCTCTTGGCCAGGTTGTACAGCGCAGGGAAGAGCTTGCGCGCGGTGAGGTCCCCGGTGGCGCCAAAGATCACCATCACGCACGGGACGGTTTGCCGCGGCGGCGGAGCAGCCTGTGCATTGGCGTTGGCTTTTGCATTATTTAGGGCGACCGGCGTTTGTTCTGTCTGTGGCACGAGTGCGTTCGCTCCGGAGGCGGAGATCAATCCTGGCCTCTATCTGTTATCTTCATTTTTTTGGCGATTCCACGTGGCCGCCAAACTTCTGGCGCATGGCGCTGAGCATTTTCTCCGCGAAGGTGTGCTCCTGGCGCGATCGAAAGCGCGTATATAGCGCTACTGAAAGCACGTCGGCCGGCACGGCTTCATCTATTGCGGCCATGATGGTCCAGCGGCCTTCGCCGGAATCCTGCACAAAGCCTTCGTATTCGGAAAGTGTGGGATTCTCCGCCAGCGCCATCGCTGTCAGGTCCAGCAGCCATGACGACACCACACTGCCTCGCCGCCATACTTCCGCGATGTCCGGCAGATTCAAGTCGTAGCGATAATCTTTGTTGAGCTGGTCCGAACTGGCATTGCGGAAGATGTCAAAGCCCTCGGCGTACGCCTGCATCAGGCCGTATTCGATTCCGTTGTGCACCATCTTCACAAAGTGGCCGGCGCCGGACGGTCCGCAATAGATGTAGCCCAGCTCGGACGTGCCGCCCAGCTTCTCGCGTCCGGGCGTGCGGGGAATGTCTCCGATGCCTGGGGCCAGCGTTCGGAAGATGGGATCAAGGCGGTCAAACGCCTCATTGGGTCCGCCGATCATCATGCAGTAGCCGCGGTCCAGTCCCCAAACGCCGCCGCTGGTGCCCACGTCAATGTAGTGAATGCCGCGGTCTTTCAGTTGCTGCGAGCGCCGCACGTCGTCTTTGAAATAAGAATTGCCGCCGTCAATGATTGTGTCTCCGGCTTCAAACTTCTGGGCCAGCGCGTTGACGGTTTGTTCGGTGGGGTCGCCCGCGGGAACCATGATCCATGCCGCGCGCGGCTTGGTCAGCTTGGCGACGAAATCGTCGAGCGACGCCGAGCCGATGGCGCCTTCGTTCGCCAGCGCGGCGACGTTCTGCGGGTTGAGATCAGAGACCACGCACTGGTGGCCGCCGCGAAGCAGCCGTCGCACCATGTTGGCGCCCATGCGGCCCAGACCGACCATTCCTAGTTGCATTCGTTCGTCCTTCGGTTCGGAATTTCAGAAAGAACTAGTCCAGCGCCGCATCTATCGCCTTCCCCATCTTCTCCAGCCCGACCTTTACGTCTTTCCCCAAGTGCACTCGCAGGGCGCGGCGGTTGCGATCCGCCAGGACCTGGAAGTCGCCGCGCGCTTGCGCCGCTTTCACCACGCCAAACGTGTATTTCTGGCCGGGGACGGGCAGGTCCACGGCGTCATCGCAGGTGATTTGCAGGAAGACGCCGCTGTTGGGACCGCCTTTGTACGCCTGTCCGGTGGAGTGCAGGAAGCGTGGACCAAAGCCCAAGCACGTGGCGACGTGCTGGCGGTCGCGGACCATATGGCGCATGACCTGCAAGCTGTCCTCGTGCTCACGGTTCATCTCGATGTAAGCCAACAGCGCCATGTAATCCCCGGCGTCCAACTGGCCCAGATGCGCGCGCAACACGCTCTCCAGATTGAAGTGTCCGGCGGCGAGTTTCTTTAGCTTCTGCGCATTGCGATCGTCAGCAAACAGCTTGATGCCGTCTTCTTCCAGCAACGCGGTCTCCGCGGGAAGCTTGCCGGACGTCTCATATTCTGAAGTCAGCTGCTTGGTGGCAGTTTTGCGGGCTTCCACGTCCGGCTGGTTGAAGGCGTTGATGCCCAGGATGGACCCGGCCACCGCGGTCGCAATCTCCCAGCGGAAGAATTCCTGGCCAATATCGTAGATGTCGGCAATATCAATCCTGACCACCGGCTGCGCGGCTTTCCTCAGGGCTTCCAGGGCAGCTTCTTGCGCAGCGTCCACGCCGCTGGCCAGGCGCAAATAGACGAACACGCGATCACTGCCGTACACCGGCGGCGCGCCGAGCTTCTCGCGGTCCACTGGAATAAGTCCTTTGCCTTGCTTGCCCGTGCTCTCCGCCAAAAGCTGCTCCAGCCACGCGCCCAGATCGTAGATGGCCGGCGAAGCAACGATGGTGACCTTGTTGCGCCCCTGGTTGGCCAGCGTTCCCAGGATCGCGCCCAGTACAGCGCCTGGATTCTGCTCCACCGGCACGCTGCCGGCGCAGGCTCGGACCATTTGCTCCGTGCGGTCCAGCAGGTGATTGAGATTAAGCCCCATCACCGCGGCAGGCACCAGGCCAAAGTTAGACAGCGCCGAATATCGCCCACCGATGCTGGGAACGCCGAAAAAGATCTTGCAGAAGCGGTCCGTCTCGGCGACCTGTTGCATCTTGGAGCCAGGATCGGTGATGGCGACAAATTGCTTGCCCGCGTTCTCTTTGCCTACAACCTGCTGCACGCGGTCGAAGAAGTATTGCTTGAAGATGTTGGGCTCCAGCGTGCTGCCTGATTTGCTGGCGACAATGAACAGCGTTTTGGCGATATCAATCTGGCTTTCGACGGCCTTGACCTGCGCCGGGTCGGTGGAGTCCAGCACATGCAGCTCGGGATGGCCGGGCTGCTTGCCGAAGGTCAGCTTCAGTACTTCCGGACACAAGCTCGATCCGCCCATGCCCAGAAGCAAGGCGTGGGTGAATCCGGCTTTGGCAGCGTCGTCCGCAACGGCGGTAAACTGCTGCTGCAAGGCTGCGCGATCATCCAAAACGTGCAGCCAGCCGAGCCACTTGTCCTCGTCGCTCTTGCTCCACAGGGACGCGTCGCCCTTCCACAGGCGGTTCATCTTGTCGTTCAATTGCCAGTCTTTGAGCGTGGCGTCCACGGCTTGCTTGAGTTGCGCGGGAAAATCAGCGTATTTGGGGACCGCCGCAGCGGTGGGCGCTGACGGAACGGACTTCTTGGCTTCCACCGCCGCCAGCAGCTTGGTGAAAGCGTCATCGAACAGCTTGATGCCGTCGTCCAGCAATTTCTCCGTAACTTCCTGCATGGAGATGCCGGCGGTCTCCAGGCTGGCCATAGTGCGGTCAGCGGCGGACAAGTCACGGTCAATGGTGCGCTCCACGCGGCCGTGATCGCGGAAGGCGTCAAGGGTCACCGGAGGAATGGTGTTCACCGTCTCCGGGCCAATCAACTGGTCCACGTACAGCACGTCAGAGTAGTCAGGATTCTTGGTGCCGGTGCTGGCCCACAGCAGGCGCTGGGTCTGTGCGCCGCGCGAGGCCAGGGCCTTCCACCGCGGTCCGGAGAACAGTTGACCATACTTGTGATACGCCTGCTTGGCGTTGGCGATGGCCACTTTCCCCAGCAGGCCTTGCAACAATAACTTTTCCTGCGGGCTGCTTACATTCTTGAGCCGGGCGGCGACAATGGAGTCCACCAGGGTGTCAATGCGGCTGACAAAGAAGCTGGCCACGCTGGCGATCTTGCTCACGTCCCCGCCGGCGTTATGCAGAATCTCCAGGCCGTCAATGAAGGCTTCCGCTACGCGCTCGTAGGCTTCCTGCGCGAACAGCAGCGTGATGTTGATGTTAAGGCCTTCGCCCGTCAGCTGGCGGATCGCCGGGACGCCTTCCGGCGTGCCGGGAACTTTGATCATCAGGTTCTCGCGATTCACCGCCTTCCACAGGCGGCGCGCTTCATCAATGGTCCCTTGGGTGTTGCGTGCCAGGGTAGGCGAAACTTCCAGGCTCACGTAGCCATCGCGGCGGCTGGTCGCTTGATATACGGGGCGGAGCAGATCGGCGGCGCCCTGTATGTCACGAATCGCAACGCGTTCAAAGATTTCTGCGGCGCTTAGCCCCTGGGCGCGCAGTTGCTCCAGAAAGTCAGCGTAGTCCTTGCTGCCGGTGATGGCTTTTTCGAAGATCGCCGGATTTGACGTCATGCCGCGCAGGCCGTCTTCGCTGATCAACCGCTGCAGCTCGCCGTTGAGGAGAAGATCGCGGCGGATGTAATCCAGCCACACCGACTGGCCGAGTTCCTGCAGCTGCAACAGGGGATTGGCGTGGACCACGCTGCTTGATGGATTCTTGTCAACGGTAGGTACAGGATTCATGATTGCTTCTCCTTGGCCGCTGCAGCCGGCGCGTAACGTTGCTCAATCTTCAGCACCTTGGCCAGCCGGCGTTGGTGACGCTCTTCCGCGGTATAGCGCGCGTTTAGAAAAATGGTGCACAGGTCCTTGGCCAACTCCGGTCCAATCACCCGCGAACCCAGGACCAGCACGTTGATATTGTCATGCTCCACCCCCTGGTGAGCGGAGTAGCCGTCATGGCAAAGACCGGCGCGGATGCCGGGAATCTTGTTCGCGGCCACGGACGCGCCCACCCCGCTGCCGCAGATCAGTATGCCGCGTTCGGAGCCTCCTTGGATGACGCCCAGAGCTACTTTTTCCGCGAAGTCAGGATAATCCACCGGTTCCGCGCTGGTTGTGCCCACGTCCGCCAACTGGTGGCCGGCGGCGCGCAGGTGGGCGATGAGCACTGCCTTCAGTTCAAAGCCAGCATGATCAGAACCAATGGTTACGCGCATGTTCCTCTTAGGGCGAAGCGAAATCGGCGCTCGGGAAATATCGGCTCCGAATAAGCCTACAACTAAATTGCCATTCCGTGGGCAGCGAGCCCGGTGGAAATCGTGGCGAAAAAGCTGGCCACCTGGCAACTCTCGTTCCGAAACCCTATGTTATAGAGATTCGGAAACATCCGCAGGGTTTCGTCCGCTTTTGGATTAATGCTGGTCATCGCTGAAGAGGCCATGGCGGCCCCGCCCAGACGCAGATTTTCCAGTTGCCTAGGACTTAGGGAGTCCGCGCAATGCGGCAAGAAAGCAAAAAGCGCGGCCAGGTTGAGCCGCGCTCTCTTCTAAAGAGGCAAGAGGAGTCACAAAGGTAGTCGCCAGACCGGCGGTGACACCCCCTTGGCAACCACCACCGGTCTAGATGCTTCTCCGTTCATCCTGCCCACTAGTGCGGGTTAGAACGAAAACGTTTCATTGCGGGAAAAGAAAATTTTCGCTCGGCTGGCCGAACTCATCCTTTCGACGAAGCTCAATCTCAAGAAATCAGGGTCTAAGCCGTTACCCGGACGCCACATTTATTAGAGCTTCTAATCTAACTGTCGCCTCGGCGCACTTCCAGCAAAGCGATGCCGGTCACTTGCGCACCTGGCAAACTATTGATTCCTAAAGTACTAACAGCCAGCGTCGTGAATGCCGTTTCCCGCTGTGTGACGGCCATCACGCTAGGTCTTAAACCCTCACACCTAATATCGCGCCATTGGAAGCAAATCGTTTGAGGCGAAGGCCCGATATGAAATCCAACTTTGACATTCAAAACACCCCCTTGGTCGCCATTTGGGAAATCAACCACTCCGACGCACAGACTCATCAAGCCGAAGATCAGGTCTGTGCGATCTGCCAGGGGCCGGCCCACGTGGTGGCCACCGATGAACAGCCAGACGCGCTGGAGCTAAACACCCACGAAGCCGAGAAGCTGATCCGCGACATGGCCGAACTGGCTCCGCCGATCCTGAACATCACTGGCGGCGATCCGCTGCGGCGACCGGACCTTTATTGCCTGATTGACTACGCGGTGGGGCGAGGCCTGCGTCCGGTGCTGGCGTTACCTGCGACCCCGCTTTTGGACCGCACAGCGATTGCCGAACTGAAACACGCCGGGCTGTCACGCCTGTCGCTCAATTTGGACGGCGCGTCGCCCGAGCTTCATGACTTGATTTCCGGCGTGCACGGTTCTTACGCCCGCACCATGGAAGCGGTGCACTGGGCCAACGATTGGCGCCTGCCCCTGCAGATCACCACGCACTTGAGCGCGCACAACCTGAATGACCTGGAAAACCTGGCGGCCTTGCTGAAAACTTGCAAGACCGTGTTGTGGACCGTGGTTTTTCCTGTCCCGGCAAGCAAGAGCGAGATGGAGAAGCTGCCGTCAGCGGCCGAGTTCGAACAGACTTTTGCCACTCTGTACAAGATCGCCCAGCAAGTTTCATTCAAGATCAAGACGGTTGAAGCCCAGCACTACCGCCGTTACGTTTTGCAGCAAGGGGCCAAGGCGCGGACGGACAAGTTGTGGAGGGCCAAGTCCTTCGCCCAAGGTATTCCGGGAGTACTGCCGGTGAATGAAGCCAAGGCCACGGTCTTCGTTTCCAGCACCGGGGAGGTCTATCCCAGCCCCTCTCTCCGTATTTCTGCGGGCAACGTTCGCGTGCAGAAGCTGGCCGATATCTACCGCGGTTCAGAGCTGTTCATGTCCCTGCGCGACTCCGCCAGCCTGAAAGGCAAGTGTGGCGAGTGTGGATTCAAGGTCGTCTGCGGCGGATCGCGCGCGCGCGCCATGGTCCTGCAGGATGACATGTTTCAGCAGGACGCCACCTGTATCTACCACCCGGGCGCGCAAAAGCAAGCGCGCAAGAAACAAGCTCCCAAACTTCCGCTGCAGCAGGTGGCGGTAGAGAAGCCTTAAAGAAGGATTTGCCCCCAAGAGCTTCCTCGGAACCAAGGTAGACGCACTGATCCCAAACCGAGTCGAGTCGAGGCGTGGCATAGCCGCTGCGCCTCGACTCGTCGTTTTATGGGTGGCGGAGGCCGTGGCAGGCTGGGCCTCTCAGAAGCGAGCAAAAAGCTCCTAGAAATAGTCAAGGGCCAGAGCTTCCGGGTCTCTGGCCCTTAATAGCAGTCGACGGATGAGCCTGCTTCTGTAGCAGTAGAGTCGGAAAGACGGCTTGAAATATAGGCCA